>DWVB01000032.1 GCA_019120455.1 Candidatus Avelusimicrobium excrementipullorum | reverse complement strand
GACCTGCAGGTGGCCCAGCTCAAAGCCTCTTTTACCGAGGAGCTGACCCCGACGTACGGCGATAACGCCGCCACCTATGCCGCCGTGGCTTTGGAAAACATTATGTATGAAGAATCGCGCGCCATGGTGCTCAACGAAGGCGTGCGTGTGGACGGACGCAAACCCGAAGAAATCCGCCCCTTAAGCTCTATGGTCGGCCTGCTGCCCCGCGCCCACGGCTCTGCGCTGTTTACGCGCGGACAGACGCAGTCCCTGGCCGTCTGCACGCTCGGCACGCCCGATGACCAGCAGATGATTGAAGGCCTGGACGAAACGACCTACGAACGCTTTATGCTGCACTACAACTTCCCGGGTTTTGCCACGGGCGAATGCAAACCGGACCGCAGCCCCGGCCGCCGCGAAATCGGTCACGGGGAGCTGGCCCGCAGAGCTTTAATGCCCCTGCTGCCCAGCGAAGAAGAATTCCCGTATACCATTCGCGTGGTGTCCGATATTATGGAATCCAACGGCTCCTCCTCCATGGCCAGCGTCTGCGGCGGCTCCCTGTCGCTCTTTGACGCGGGCGTACCGATGAAAGCCGCCTGCTCCGGCATCGCCATGGGCGCCATTTCCGGCAAAGGCAAATTCGTCGTTCTGTCCGACATTATGGGCCTGGAAGACCACCTGGGAGATATGGACTTTAAGCTGACCGGTTCCAGAAAAGGCATCACGGCTTTCCAGATGGACGTGAAACTAAAAACCGGTATTCCTTTGGACGTGCTGCGCCAGGCCATCGCCCAGGCGACCCGCGGCCGCATGCACATCATGGACCATATGGAAAAAACCATTTCCGCGCCCAGAACGAGCGTTTCCCGCTTTGCGCCGGTGATTTTCAAAATGAGAATCCCCGTGGACAAAATCGGTGCGCTCATCGGCCCGGGCGGCAAGAACATCAAACGCATTACCGAATCCACCGACACCAAGATTGACATTGAAGAAAACGGTACGGTAACCATTGCCGCGTCCAACGCCGACAAGCTGGACCAGGCCAAAGCCGAAATTGAAATGATGACGGCCGAAGCCGAAGTGGGCAAAATTTACAAAGGCAAAGTGGTGTCCATACAGCCCTTTGGCGCTTTTGTGGAAATTCTGCCCGGAAAAGACGGACTGCTGCATATTTCCGAAATTGAAAAACACCGCATCAACAAGGTGGAAGACGTACTGCACCTGGGCGATACGGTGGAAGTCAAATGTGTGGAAATTGACACCAACGGCAAAGTCCGCCTGTCCAGAAAGGTTCTGTTGAAATAGTTTCAACGCCTTTTATATGTGCCCCGCGTCTTACGGCGCGGGGTTTTTTGTGCCGTGTTGCGGGGAAATGTGTATGATTTCTCTTGTCTTTGGGCCCCAAAACTGCTACCTTACTACATACAGGAGGTGTCTTGTGAAAAACGTTTATTTTATTTTAGCCGTTCTCTTGCTGCCATTGTGTGCAGCGGCACAGGCCGTATCCGAGCCGGCCACTTATACCATACCCCTGGGAAAGCATTTTGGCATTGATTCCCAAATTCCCGTAGAAGTAAACCAGGAGGAATTAAATACGCGTTTTAACCAATATATGCAGCAGGTGCGCCGCCAAACGGCCCAAATGCAGAAGCGGGCGGAAAAAGCCGCCCAAAGACACCGTCAGGAGAATAAGGAGCCCGCTCCCGTGTACCCTGCGTTAAACTGGCAGCCTTCACAGCAGCCGGCCTGGCCGCTGTTTAACAAAGAAACACCCGCCTGGCTTTTGCGGAACAAACAAGATGTACCGTGCACGGTTCCCGCGGAAAAGAAAGGGCCTGTTGCCGACGCTGGCAAAGCCGATAAACGGGAAGAATACCGCCGCGAGCTGGACAAAAAACGTTTGGTTAAAGCCTTGCAGCGGATCATGCTTCAGAGCGCCAAAAGCTGATTTTTAACCCCGTCTTGCAGGCGGGGTTTTTCATGTGCTCAAGTCCATGGACCTGACCGGAGAATATTTATTCATTTCTTCATAATAAAGTAAAATAACCCTATGTCCCATTCTCTTTTCTCCCGTATATGCGCCTTGTTTTTGGCCGCCTCGGTTTTGCTGGGCGGCTGTACCTATCACGGTAAAATACACCGCGGTATTTACCGCCACAGCGATTACCAGGAAAAAGTAAACGCCCGCGTCATGGTGGTGGCGGACCGGTTCTATCCCGAAACGGTGACGCTGGACGGCTCGGGCCGTTACAGCATTCGTTTATCCGACGGCCTGCCCGTGGCGGTGGCCGACGCGCTGGGCACTTTGTTTACCGAAGTGGACGTCAACGAATATAAATACCGCAAAAATTATGATTACATGGTGGAGCTGGACTATCATGCCGACCTGCTGCCCGGGCGCGCGGAAGTGCGTCTGCAAAACACGCTGACCAGCCAGGTTATTTTCCGCCCGCTTTTGTATACGGAGCTGACGCTGACCGTGCGCAACCCGCAGACGGGCTATGCCGTGGCCCGCTATACCGAAGATTCTTATACGCCTATGCCCAACGCCCAGACCAATGCATGGCTGTGGTGGACGGGTGTTTTGCGCATTGTCACGCTGGGCATTTTTACGCCGCTGGACGTGCAGGCATACGGCAGCCAAATACGCCGCCTGCTGGAAAAAGGGATTACCAATACCCTCTCGCGCGAGATTATGCCCAAAATGGCCGACAGCCGCCTAAACTTTACCAAAGCCCACGAAACCGAAAAAAGCAATACGCGTGTGGACGGTAAATTTCTTCCGTTTATGAAAGCCACCGTGTATATCCATACGGACACGGGGCTGGGCTCTGGATTTCTCATCAGCCCCGACGGCTACATTATTACCAACCGCCATGTGGTGGGCGACAGCCGCGACGTTTCCGTCCTCCTGTATGACCAGCGCGGCCTGATGGACAAAACAGACCCGTTTCTGCCGGCCGACCCGCAGAAAACCGTTAATAAAGTCCGTTTTGCCAAAGTGCTTAAAACCAATAAAACGCGCGATTTGGCCCTGTTAAAAATGGAAGGGGAAAACCTGCCTTATTTGGAACTGGAAACCAACCGGGCCGCTTATGCCTCCGGAGAGGAAGTGGCGGCCGTCGGCGCTCCGGAAGGAATGGAGTGGAGCGTCAGCAGAGGAATTGTCAGCGCCGTGCGCGATTTTAACGGCATAGACGTCATTCAAACAGACGCCGCCATTAACCACGGCAACAGCGGCGGGCCGCTTATCAGCCTGCGCACGGGGCGGGTGCTGGGCGTGAATACCTGGGGGAAAAACGCCG
>DWVB01000031.1 GCA_019120455.1 Candidatus Avelusimicrobium excrementipullorum | reverse complement strand
TTCCTCGGTGTAGTTCTTTGTGCCATACATAGTCGTAGTAAAACTATCCTGCATGGTTTGTATGCGTTCTTGATAAGCAATTTCATTTAGGCGGTTTTCCAGGTATTGCTTGCGTAAGGGGTGCAGTTGAGAATGCGTCGTATTATTAGCGAGTACTATATGTTCTTTAGAATGGGTTTGGCTGCCGGGGCCCAACTGTTTTTCTTTTTTCCCTCGCAGATACATTTCATACGCCTCCTGCGGGGTGCTATTGGCCGGCCAGGGAATGGTTGTGCCATTAACCCGAAGTTTAGGCGGATATGAGTTTAAGACTTCTATCGCGGGCCCCTTATGTGAGCTCTCAAGGAAGTCGTGCGGGTGATTTTCATTTTCATAGAAGTTTGGGGATGCAGTTCTGCGAGGTCTGAAATAATTTTTCATCAATAAGTTCCTTATGTGAGATAATACGGCAGAATGGAAAGCGGATATCGCACGGCAGAAGAAAGAAAAAAATGAGGATAAAAAAGCCCCGTTTGGGGCCTTTTTTGCGCTCTGCTAACAGTTCTCTAAAACCGGTATGGATATAACTAACTCCTAAACACCGACGGGGGAGAGGAAAATTACACAACAAAAAAAGACACCTTGCAAAAGGTGTCTTTTCAAATGGTCGGGGCGGCGGGATTTGAACCCACGACCTCACGGTCCCGAACCGTGCGCGCTACCAGCTGCGCTACGCCCCGTATAATAACTGTCAAATGGTCGGGGAAGCGGGAATCGAACCCGCGATCTCTCGCACCCCAAGCGAGCACTCTACCACTGAGCCATTCCCCGGAAAAATTGTCAATTATTTACTGCCGTACATATATTTTAGCATTCTTTGAGAAGTTGGGAAAGGGTTTCTTTAATTTCCGAGAGAAATTTTATATCCGCGCCCGTATTTTGGCCGTCATTTCGGCCTGCTCCGGCCGTATGGGCCAGCTGTTTTTTGGCGCCTTCCAAAGTCAGCTTATGTTTATAAATCAAATCTTTAATTTTTAAAATGGTGTACACGTCCTGCTTGGTATAACGGCGGTGGCCGCTTTCCAGGCGGATGGGCTTAATCAGGCCGAACTCCGCTTCCCAGTAGCGCACGGAATACTCCGGCACGCCGGTAATGCGTTTTACGTCGCCGATGCTGAAATAGTCTTTGTGTTCCAGTTCTTCCAGTCCCATATATACATTATAGCAAACCCGCTGCCGTTGCGTTTTGGGTCGGCGGAAACAAAAAACCCCGTCTTTTCAGACGGGGTTTCGGTTAGATGATCGGTTATCCGAATATCGTTACTTTGAGCCAGTAGGCCGCCGCAGCTATGGCCGCCGCCGCGGGAATGGTTACAAACCAGGCCCACACAATACGGTTAGCTACGCCCCAGCGTACGCTGGAAAGACGGCGCAGAGAACCCACACCGACGATAGCGCCGGTAATGGTATGCGTCGTGCTCACGGGCACGCCCAAAGACGAAGCGATAAACAGCGAAATGGCCGAGCCGGACTCGGCGCAGAAGCCATCTACGGGGCGCAAGCGCGTAATTTTCTGGCCCATGGTTTTCACAATGCGCCAGCCGCCGGACAGGGTGCCCAGGGCAATGGCGGAGTGGCACATCAGCACCACGCTCAGGGGGACGATAAACTCGCCTTGCGCCACCAGGTGCAGTTCCTCATGGCTTAACAGGAAATCGCGTATGGGAGCGGCTTCCTGCCCCGCCAGTCCGCCCAGCAGCAGCATGCTGATGATACCCATGGTTTTCTGCGCATCGTTGCCGCCGTGGCCCAGGCTGTAGGCCGCCGCGGAGAATAACTGGCCGATACGGAAAATATGGTCCACTTTAAACGGATTGGTTTTGCGGAACAGATTAAACACGATGATGCCGATGATCAGGCTTAAAATAAAGCCCAGCAGCGGCGACACGAAGATAAACAGCACCGTTTTAATAATACCGCTGGCCACCAGCCCTTCGGTGCCGGCTTTTACCAGCCCCGCGCCGATCAGCCCGCCGATAAGCGCGTGGGAGGAGCTGGACGGCAGGCCCCACCACCAGGTCAGGATATTCCAGGCGCAGGCGCCGCACAGCGCGCCGAACACCAGGTTGGCGTCCACAATACTGATGTCTACAATGCCGCTGCCGATGGTTTTGGCCACGCCGGTGTGGAACACCAGAAAGGCGACGAAGTTAAAAAACGCCGCCCAGGCCACCGCCATTTTGGGCGAGAGCACGCGCGTGGACACGACGGTCGCCACGGAGTTGGCCGCGTCGTGGAAACCGTTGAGGTAGTCAAAAAACAACGCCAACAGAATCAGTAAAATAATCCAGGTCATAGGCTTAGTTGTTCTTTACCAGGATAGATTCCACCACATTGGCCGTATGTTCGCAGTAATCGGCCACATTTTCCGCTTCTTCGTACAGTTCTTTCTGTTTGATAATCATAATCGGGTCTTTTTCTTTTTCAAACAGCTCGGAGATGGCCTCGTCGCGGATCACGTCGGCCTCGTTTTCCAGGCGGTTGATTTCCACGCACTGCAGCAGGGTTTCTTTCATCATTTTTTTATTGCGCAGGGCGGCCAGGGCTTTTTGCAGCGCTTTGGTGGACTGGGCAATGACTCCGCCCAGCTTTTTGGAGGCTTCCGTCGGTTTGGTAATTTTATAGAGGCAGAAGCGGTTGGTAATCATGTAAATACCGTCCACAATATCGTCCATGTGGTTGGCCAGGGCCATGATATCCTCGCGGTCAAAGGGGGTGATGAACGTTTCGTTTAACGTATTGATAATGGTATGCGTCAATTCATCTCCGTAATGTTCTCTTTCATGCATGGCGCGTACGTTTTCCGGCGTAAAGGCGGCTTCCTCCACCAGTTTTTTATAAAACTCCGCCGCGTTAACCAGGTTTTCGGCCTGCTTGTCAAACAAGTCAAAGAATTTGGCTTCTTTGGGCATGAACATATGTTATTTTTCCTCCGTAGGAATGTTTTTCTTTTCTAAAATAAGCCCCGTGCCTTAAACGGCACGGGGCGGAGTATTATTGTTTTTGTTTCAAAGCGTCCGGCAAGTTTACGGCAGCGTTTACAAGGAACGGTTTTCTTTTTACCTCTTCTATGAACGCTTCGTCGCGTAAACTGTTGCGGTAATCTTTGTCTTCAAAAATATAATGGAACTTGGTGTAAACGTCGTATGTGCCGGCCTGTAAGGCCACAATATCCTGCACGCCGACGATTTCCTCGTCCGTCGGTACCACAAAAATCTTGACCTTGGAGCTGTCCGCCGAAATGCAGCTTTCGGCGTTTTTGGTTACGGCGTCGCGGTTTTTGTCCTCATCCAGCACAATGCCGTAATTCTCCAGTCCTTCCACGGCTTTGCCGCGGATAACGGGGCTTCTTTCGCCCACGCCGGCGGTGAACACAATGGCGTCCACGCGGCCCAGCGCGGCCATATACGAGCCGATGTATTTTTTAATGCGGTAGCTTTCCATGGCAATAGCCAGCTTGCACAGCTCATCGCCTTTTTTGGCGTTTTCCACGATGTCGCGCCGGTCGGCAAAGCGGCCGCCCGTAATGGCTTTTACGCCGCTTTCGCGGTTTAAAATGCGGTACATTTCGTCGGGGCTCATATTGAGCTTTTTCATCATGTGAAAGCAAATGGAGGGGTCAATGTCGCCGCTGCGCGTGCCCATAATCAGGCCTTCCAGCGGGGTCAGCCCCATGCTGGTGTCGTAGCACTGGCCGTTTTTGACGGCGGTGCAGCTGGCGCCGTTGCCGATATGGCAGATGATGGTATTGGTTTCGTCCACATGCTTGCCCAGCAACACCGCGGCGCGGCGGGAGCAATACAGGGCCGAAGAACCGTGCGCGCCGAAGCGGCGCATGCTGTAATCGGTATACCAGCTGCGCGGCAGGGCGTACATATAAGACGAAGCCGGCATGGTCTGGTGAAAAGCGGTGTCCATAACGCATACATGCATGACGTCGGGCAAAATGGACATGGCGGCTTCAATGCCCATGATGTGGGCCGGATTGTGCAGCGGGGCCAAGTCGGCGATGTTTTTCAGTTCGTCAATTACTGCCTTGTCCGCCACGACGGATTTGGTAAATTTGCCGCCGTGTACGATACGGTGCCCGACGGCGGAAATCATTTTGGTGTTTTCAATAACGCCGTGCTCTTTGCTGGTCAGCGTATCAATAACCAGATTAATGGCGTCTTTATGATTTTTGCAATCGTGTTTCAGTTCAAAGGCTTCTTTGCCCGGGCGTTCGTGGGTAATAAAAGAGCCGGCAATGCCGACGCGCTCCACCGTGCCGGCGGCCAGACTGCGTTTTTTGTCCCAGTCATAAACGCTGTACTTGACTGAGGAGCTGCCGCAGTTTAAGAAAAGTATAATCATGTAATTCCTCGTGATATGTTCCGCATGGAATGCGGCTGAATGCTAAACTTCCTTGTAATTATTTTAACAAATTATTATTCTGCTTGAAAGGTCCGTTTGCGTGTTTGGCTTGTTTTTGTTAGTATGAAAAAAAGGAAGGAACAAATATGAAACGTTTTATATGCGCTGTATCGGCCGTGTTTGTCTGTTGCATTGCTTTTGCCGCCGTGCGCCTGAGCGAAATGGGCTTTATTGAAGATATCGCCGGCGTGGCGGGCAAACGCGCTTACGCGGGGGACGGGGGCGACGCGCAATATGCGCGTTTTGCCAATCCTATGGGGTTGGCCATAGACCGCTGGAATAATATTTATATTGCCGATACGCGCAACCACCGCGTCCGCCGTATTAATGTGCGTACCGGAGAAATTGAAACCATAGCCGGTACGGGCAAGGCCGGCTTTGCCAATGACGGCGGTAATGCCAATATGGCGGAGCTGAACGGTCCAACCGCACTGGCTTTTGACAGTATCGGCAATCTGTATATCGCCGATACGGGCAACCAGCGTATTCGGTTGCTGGATATTAAAGGCTATCTGCATACCATAGCCGGCAACGGCCGCCGCGGCTATGAAGGGGAAGGAGCGCGCGCCAAAAATACCGCGCTGAACAATCCCGCCGGAGTGGCTATTAACAGCAAAGGGCAAGTTTTTATTGCCGATACCGGCAATAACCGCATTCGCATGATAGACTTTATAACAGGGAAATTAATTACCGTGGCGGGGGACGGGGAAGCGCGTGACAACGGGGATCTGGACGTCGCTTTCCGCACCAGTTTAAATCACCCGACGGCCATTTTGTTTGATAAATATGACAATTTGTATATTGCCGATACGGGCAATCATAAAATTCGCTTTATAGACCGTCGCAGCGGGCGTATGGTAACGCTGGCCGGCAGCGGGCGGTCGGGCTATGAAGGGGATAATTCCGGCCGCGCCGCGGACGCGCGTTTTAACGACCCCACGGGGCTGGCGATAGACCGTTTCGGCCGTATTTATGTGGCCGATACAGACAATCAGCGTATCCGCCGTATTACCGTGGATTTGCAAAACCTGCGCGCAGGGGTGGAAAGCGTAGCCGGCACCGGCAAACGCGGCTATAACGGCGACGATATCAACGCCTGGGACGCAGATTTGGCCTATCCGGGGGCTATGGTCATTAACCGCTATGATATGCTCTATTTTTTGGATACGGGCAATAACCTGCTGCGCCGCGTGCAGGGGGTGTCTCGCGTGCGGGCGCCGACCAGTTACACTTCTTTTGTCCAGCCGCAGGAAGCGGTGGACAGCCGCAATTTTTATGAAGTGCTTTTCAAACCCAAAGCACAGGAAAATAAAAAATGATTTCCTCCGGAGCACTCCGGAGGTTTGATAAATGATGCTCACGGGCGGGGTTTTCGGACCCCGCCTGTTTTCATGGTGTTATCTTGTCTTATTGGGTGTTTTTTTGTTGAATTTTGCCGTTAAAACCGCCTACCCTTGACCCGGTTTTTTTT
>DWVB01000030.1 GCA_019120455.1 Candidatus Avelusimicrobium excrementipullorum | reverse complement strand
GGCCTACTCTGACAGCGTCAACGCGGGGTTTGAAGTGTCCCGCTCTATCACGGACTTGCAGGGCAAGGCCGTAACGGAATTTAAGGCGGGCCAGCGCTATAAAGTAACGCTGAAAACCCGCAGCACGGCCTCGCGCAGTTTCGTGGTGCTGGAAGATTTTATTCCGGCGGGCTTTGAAATTGTCAACACCTCCCTGGCCACCGAAAGCCGGGAGCAGGCCGCGTCCTTAAACAACGCCGCCTGGGGCGGTTTTGAGCGCGACGAAAAATACGATGACCGCATCGTCATTTTTGCCGATTACCTGACCGAGGGCGAGCACGAATATTCCTACCTGGTGCAGGCTTCCGTGGCGGGCGACTTTGCCTACCCCAGCCTGTGGGCCAGCCAGATGTATGACCCGGCCGTGTTCGGCCGCAACGCGACCTCGCGCATGGTGATTAAACCCTGATGAAACGCGCGGCGTGTGTGCTGTGGCTGCTGTTTTGTCTGCTTCCCCGTCCTTTGGGCGGGGAAGCGCTTTCCGCGCCCGCCGCACCTTCCGCCGCCGCTTCCGTACAGCTTTTTGACCGCGCGGGGCGGCCCCTGCGTTCTTTTCTTTCCGAGCGTGAAACCTATTCCGAGCCCGTTTCCCTGTCCGATATTTCCCCGTGGCTGGTGCTGGCCGCCGTGGCGGCCGAGGACCGGCGTTTTTATACCCACGCGGGCGTGGACGCACGCGCGGTACTGCGCGCGCTGTGGCAGAACCTGCGCGGCGGGGGGGTGGTGTCCGGCGCGTCCACCATTACGCAGCAGCTGGCGCGCGCCATTGAGCCGCGCCCGAAAACCCTGTGGGGAAAAATACGGGAGGCCTGGGACGCGCTGAAACTGGAGCGGGAAAAAAGCAAAGAGGAAATTTTGCAGGATTATTTCAACGCGCTGGAATTTGGCAATATGACCCAGGGCGTGCAGGCCGCGGCCAAATTTTATTTCGGCGTGCCGGCTTCGGCGCTGTCTTTGGCGCAGAGTGCGTTATTGGCGGGGCTGATACAGTCTCCCGCGCGTTTAAACCCGCTTAAAAACCCCAAGGGCGCGCTTTTGCGCCGCGGGCGGGTGCTGGAGGCTATGCGCAAAAACGGCTTCATTACGGACGAACAATACGATTTGGCCATGAAAGAGCCGCTGGGCCTTTCGCGCGGGGAGCGGCCGTTTTCGGCGCCGCATTTTGCGCGGCGCGTCTATGAAATGGCGCCGGACGCGGCGCGCGTGTATACCACGCTGGACAAAGATTTGCAGCTGTATGCCGAGCGCGCGGTGCTGAATCATTTGTCCAAACTCAAAGACAACAATGTCACCAATGCCGCCGTGGTGGTGTTGGACAATGCCACGGGCGGCGTGCTGGCTTATGTGGGCTCGGCCGATTTTTATGACGAGGCGCACAGCGGGCAGGTGGACGGTGCGGCGGCTTTGCGCCAGCCCGGCTCCTCCTTAAAACCGTTTGTATATGCGCTGGCTTTGCAAAACGGCCTGACCGCCGCCAGCGTGCTGCAGGATGAAGACACGTTTTTTGAAGGAGGGTTCCGCCCGCGCAATTATGACGAAAGTTTCCACGGAGGGGTGTCCGTGCGCCGCGCGCTGGCGTGCTCTTACAATGTGCCCGCCGTCAAAGCGGCCGAACCGCTGGGGGCGGCGCGCCTGCTGAATTTACTGCATGATTTGGATTTCCGCTCTTTAAGCCGCGCGCCGGATTTTTACGGCCTGGGGCTGGCGCTGGGCGGGGGAGAAGTAACCCTGTTGGAGCTGGCCAATGCCTACGCCGCGCTGGCCCGCGGCGGAGAGGTGCGCCCCGTGGTGTTTGCTTCACAGCCGCGCCTGGTCACCCGCACCAAGCGCAGGCAGGCCCTGCCGCCGGACGTCAGCTATATCATTACGGATATTTTGTCCGACAATGCCGCGCGCGCCGACGCTTTTGGTCTTAATTCCCCTTTAAATATGCCTTTTCCCGCGGCGGCCAAAACGGGCACCAGCAAAGACTACCGCGACAATTTTGCCGTAGGCTATACTCCGCGCCTGACCGTGGCCGTCTGGGCGGGGAATTTTGACGCGTCTTCCATGCAGAAAGTATCGGGCATATCCGGCGCCGCGCCCATTATGCACGACGTGCTTTTGTACGCCCATGACAGGTATCCTTCCGGCGCCTTTGAGCGGCCCGCGGGGATTAACGCCGCTTTGGTGTGTGAGGAAAGCGGCCTGCTGGCGGGGCCGGACTGCCCGCATACGCGCGAAGAACTTTTTATCTCGGATACCGTGCCGCAAAAAGTCTGTGACGGGAAGCATGAAGCGTCGGCCGCCGCGCTGCAAATTCTTTTCCCCGTGCGCGGCGACGTGTTTAAATACGACCCCGCTTTGCCCGCCGCGGGCCAGCAGCTGCATTTTAAAACGGCCGGTGCGCAGGGGCCCTGTGTATGGACGTTGAACGGGGAGCGGCTGGAAGGGGACGGAGCGGATATTTGGTGGCCGCTTGAAAAGGGCAAGTTTGCCCTGGAAGCGGCCTGCGGCGGACAAGAGGCACGGACGGATTTTCAGGTATTGTAAGTCTTTTTGGGGTGTTTGTTTGCGGCAAAACAGGCAAGGCTGTTTTTGAATATGTTTGCCACCAGGAAATCCTTTCCAATATACTGCTTATCTTGGCTGTTTAATTTAACAAACCCCGCTTTTCAGCGGGGTTTTTAATAGGGTTATTTTCCTTCTTTTCTTTTTAAAGCCGCTTTGACAAGGCCGTCAAACAGCGGGTGCGGGCGCAGCGGACGGGAGCCGAATTCGGGGTGGAACTGGCCCGCAATAAAATACGGGTGGTCTTCGCGCTCCACGATTTCCGGCAGCACGCCTTCGTGCCAGCCCGTCACCTTCAGGCCCGCTTCGCGCAGTTGTTTGACGTAAGCGGGGTTAAACTCGTAGCGGTGGCGGTGGCGTTCCTGGATTTGGTCCTTGCCGTAGAGTTTATGGGCCAAAGAGCCTTTTTCCAAATCCGCCGTATAATTGCCCAGGCGCATGGTGCCGCCTTTGTAGACCACGTTTTTCTGCTGGGGAGTCAAGTCCACCACAGGGTCTTGGGTCTGCGGGTCAAACTCGGTGGAGTTGGCCCCTGCCAGCCCGCAGAGGTTGCGCGCCGCCTCAATCACCGCGCACTGCATGCCCACGCAAATGCCCAGAAACGGCACTTTGTTTTCGCGCGCGTAACGCACGGTGTCAATTTTTCCCTCAATGCCGCGCGTACCGAAGCCGCCTGGGATTAAAATACCGTCGGCATCTTTTAATTTTTTGGCCACGTCGTCCTTTTCCGTATTGACGTAGAGGATTTCCACCTTGGCGTCATTGTTCATGCCCGCGTGGCGCAGGGCCTCACAGACGGATTTATACGCGTCCTGCAATTCGGAATATTTGCCCGCGATGGCGATTTTAACCGTTTTGGACGGGTGAAGGGCTTTTTCAAAGAATTGAAACCATTTGGCGTCCACCGCGTGTTTGGGCTTGAGGTCCAGCAGTTCCAACACCTGTTCGTCCACTTTTTGTTTGTAGAAATTCAGCGGCACTTCGTAAATGGATTTGGCGTCGGCGCATTCAATAACCGCCTTGGCCGGCACGCTGCAGAACAGCGAAAGTTTGTTTTTAATCCCTTCGGACAGCGGCTTTTCCGTGCGGCAGATGAGCATGCTGGGCTCTATGCCCACTTCGCGCAGTTTGTTGACCGAGTGTTGCGTGGGCTTGGTTTTCAGCTCCTGCGCCACGGCAATATAGGGCACCAGCGTAACGTGTACGCAGATGACGTTTTTGGGCCCTCTTTCCAGGCGCAGCTGGCGCGCCGCTTCCAAAAAGGGCAGGGATTCAATGTCGCCCACCGTGCCGCCGATTTCTATAATGGATACGTCAAAATCTTTTTCAAACGCGCAGAAGCGTTTTTTGATTTCGTTGGTAATGTGCGGAATGACCTGCACCGTCGCGCCCAAATATTCGCCGCGGCGTTCCTTGTCAATTACAGTCTGGTAAATGCTGCCGGCGGTGTTGGTGTTGGCTTTGGTCATTTCCACGTCCAAAAAGCGTTCGTAATGGCCCAAATCCAAATCCGCTTCGGCCCCGTCTACGGTGACGAACACTTCGCCGTGCTGGTAGGGGCTCATGGTGCCCGGGTCCACATTGATGTAAGGGTCACACTTAATCATGTTGACCTTCAGCCCGTGCAGCTGCAGCAGCTTGCCGATGCTTGCGCCGGAAATGCCTTTGCCCAGCGAGCTGACCACGCCGCCGGTGATGATGATGAATTTGGACATATGTTTCTCCTTACTAAATGTTTAAAAGCGGTGGGACGGGCGCATACCATCTCACGCGGTGCCCATGCTTTTTTCTGCATGGCAAATACCGTCTTTTCCCTCTCCAAAAGAGGAACTCCCGCCGGGGGCGGGAGTCCTGCGCCTTAATGCGATTTAAAATATTCTTCGGCGGCGGCCAGGTCATGGGCCGTGTCTATGGCCGGCCCGGCCGATTCTATGACCACGCATTTTAAGGTCATGCCGTCTTCCAGCGCGCGCAGCTGTTCCAGCCGCTCCAGCTGCTCCAGCGGGCTGGGGGGGAGGCTGACAAAACGTTCCAGGGCTTTGCGCTGATAACCGTAAATGCCGCAGTGCTGCCAGTAAGGCACTTTTTTGTTTTCTTCGGTCAGTTCGCGTTTGTACGGCACGCGCGAACGGGAAAAATACAAAGCGCGCCCCTCTTTATTTAAAACGGCTTTAACGCAGTTGGGGTCGTTTATTTTATTTTCGTCCAGCGTCGGCGCGACGGCGGAGGCGATGTCGCACTGCGGGTCGGCCTGCAAAAGCCGCGCTATTTTCTGCACCGTGGACGGGGCGATAAAAGGTTCGTCTCCCTGCACGTTAATGATAATCCGTTCGGGGCGGTTTTGGGCCGCTTCATAAACGCGGTCGGTGCCGCTTTGGCAGGATTCGCTGGTCAGCACGGCTTTGGCGCCGAATTGTGCCGCCGCGTCCACCACAATTTGGTTTTCCGTGGCGATAAGCACCTCGCCCACGCCGGCCTTTACGCAGGCCTGCCATACATGTTGCACCACGGGTTTGCCCGCCAAAAGTTTTAAGGCCTTGCCGGGCAGGCGGGTGGAGCCGTAACGGGCCGGAATAACGATTAAAACCTCGCTCATGGCAACACCTGTTCTATTTCCTGCGGGGTGACCGTAGCCGTGCCGCTTTTGCCCACCACAATGCCCGCGGCATAGTTGGACAGCACCGCCGCTTCATGCAGTTTGGCCCCGCAGGCCAGCGCCAGTGTGAACACGGAAATCACCGTGTCGCCCGCGCCGGTAACGTCAAAGACTTCGCGCGCGGTAGCGCGGACGGTAACGGGTTTCTTCTTGCCTTTTTCAAACAGGCTCATGCCGTCTGCGCTGCGGGTAATTAAAATGGAATCAGCATTGAGCATTTTCAAAATTTTCTGCCCCAGGTGTTCTATGGCTTCTTCGCCGGCTTTTGGGGCCAGGCCGGAGCCTTCCCACGCCTCTTTGGTGTTGGGTGTCATGCAGGTAATGTTTTTGTATTTTTTGAAATTGTCAATTTTCGGGTCCACGCACACGGGGATTTTGCGCTTGCGGCAGGCGGCGATAAGGGTTTTGATGTTCTGGTCGCTGAGCATGCCTTTGCCGTAGTCGGACAAAATGACGCCTTTGGCGGTTTTGACGGCCGCATTAAAATTCTTCATGCATTCGGTGGACACTTCACGCGAAATACAATGCTTGCTTTCCCGATCAAAACGCACGATTTGCTGCTGTTCGGCCATCACGCGTATTTTTTGCGTGGTGGGGCGGTCATAATCTTCGCATATTCCGGCGGTGCTGACATGCTGCTTATGCAGGAAGTTTCTTAAAATTTCCCCGCCTGCGTCCCGTCCTACGACGGATACCAGCGTAGGCTTGGCGCCCAGCGCGGCCAGGTTGACGGCCACGTTGCCCGCTCCGCCGGCCACGAAAAATTCATTTTTCACGGCCACCACCGGCACCGGGGCCTCCGGCGAAATGCGCGACACGTCGCCTTTGATAAAGTGGTCAAGCATCACGTCGCCCACCACGATCATTTCTTTTCCTTTAAAAGCGCGTAAAATTTCTTTGAGTCTTTTGGTTGTTACGGTTTGCATGAATACCTCTTTAAAAAATCATTATAAGATATTTTCCGGCTCTTGTCTTTTATACTCCAGCAGTTTGGCCGACACCGAGCCGATGAACACTTCCACCTGCATTTTAACGGGCATTTTGTACTCGTCGTCAGTCAGCCAGACTTTCAGGCTTTTGCCTTTGGAAACAAAAATTCCTTCCCCGCGCAGCTGCGGCTCCACCAGGACGCAGTCAAACGTGCCGGCGTCGGTTTTTACCTCTTCTTTTTTCAGTACTTTGACGACAAGAGGGTATTGTTTTTCGCGGTTAATGATGTCAAATACGATGTCCTGCCCGGGCACGAGCTCCTGCCCGCGTACATGATACAGCGAGGTTAAAATGTCCAGTACGGTTATGTCCAGCGGGCCGGCGATGTCGCGCGGTTCTTCTTTCTTTTGTATTTTGCCTTCATAGCGGCCGTTTTCATAATCAAACGTGACCCATTCGTCGCGCCGGTAGCCGCCTTCGCGTACGCTCTGGCCGTAGCCCAGCGAATAAAAATCCTGCGCGTCCAGCCAGGACTGGTTGACGTCACGCACCTTGAAAAACGCGTCAATAACGGGGGCCGAAAAAGCCGTGGTCTGCAGCAAATAGGCCGGCCGGCCGTTGATATGGACCAAGCCGCGGTTGCGTATGTAGGCGGTGCCCGCTTTGATAAACGTATAATACACGCCGTATTTTAACTGTTCGTAGGCCCAGGGGGCATTTTGCTTGGCGGTGGCGTCCGGCACCAGTTCGGCGTACGGGTGCAGCATGCGCCCTTCAAAATCAATCAGCTTTTCATCTTCAAATACGGCCGCGTCCGGAGCCGGAGTAAAAGAAACGGGCGCTTCGGCGGCGGGCGTTTGGGGCTCGTTCGGCGGCGTCTGATGCGGTGTTTGGGATTGGGATTTGCTTTCGGCGGGTACCGTGGCGGTCTGGACGGGAAGCGGTTTTTCGGCCGCGTCCGGTGCGGCGGGTTGTTCGTCCGGCGTTTGTTCCGACTCCTGTATGGGGGCAGAACTTTGTACGGAAACACTTTCCTGCGGCGCGGCGGATAGCTCTGCCGCCGTTTGGGCCGCATGTTGGGTTTTGCTGCTGTGGCAGGCGGCCAGCAACATCAGGCACAGAAGGGCGGAAAAAATACGTTTAGCCATGAGCCTTGTCCTCCCGCAGAATATACCGCGCGGCGGCCGCCATGTCTTTAGCCGTACAATCGGGCTTTAAATCCGGATATTTTTGCAGATGTTTTTTGCCGTTGGCCGTGGTAACCAGCACGCTTTTCATGCCCAGCGCCCGGCCGAAAAGCACATCGGCTTTTTTGTCGCCCACCATAAAAGAATGCGCCGGGTCTATATGGTATTTTTCTATCAGCCGCCGCCCCAGCAGGGTGCCGGGTTTGCGGCAGGCGCAGTTTTCCTGCGGGGCGTGCGGGCAAAATACAATTTCTTTAATGGGCACGGGCAGCAGGCTTTGCAGGCGCGCGTGTACGGCGTTGACTTCTTTTTCCGTAAAATATCCGCGACCGATGCCGGACTGGTTGGACACGATAAAAAACAGAAACCCCGCTTTTTGCAGTCTTTTTAAAGCTGCGGGAACGGGGGCGTAAAGGACCACTTTGTCGGGGTCGCTCAAATAGACTCCGGGTTTTTCGTGGATTAAGGTGCCGTCGCGGTCAAAAAAGACGGCTTTTACGGTATTTTGCATTCGGGGTGCTCGGCAAACCAGCGTTTGCCTTCCTCCTCTCTTTTCCAGCGGTTGTGCGCCCAAAGCCAGTTTTGCGGGTTTTGGCGTATCCAGCCTTCATAAATATCCGTCAGCTGACGTACAAAAGCGCGTATGTGTTCCTGGCTGTATTCTTTGGGGGGAAAAACGGGGTCCTGCACGGTGCAGATCAGTTTGTCATGCTCGCGCGTGACCACCACCGGAAACACCGGCACCTGCAGGCGTATGGCCAAAAGCGCCGTAATGGGGGACACCGCCGCGGGGCGGCCCAGAAAGTGCATAAAAATTTCGCTGGCCACCACATTTTGGTCGGTTAATATGCCGATCAGTTTGCCCCTTTTCAGCCAGCGCGCGCAGGCAAAAAACGGGTTGGCGTCGTGATTGCTGTAAAACGTGCGGCCGCCGAAGATATTGCGCAGGCGGTTGGTTTCTTCGTCCACATAGGGGTTGTCCACGCGCTGGGCCAGCACGGCCTTGTCTATGCCGTAGACGGACGTGGCCAGGCCGAAGGCCTCCCAGTTGGTAAAGTGCCCAATATGAATAATGCCGCCGGTTTTGTTTTTTTCGGCTTCCTGCATTTTTTCCAGTCCGCGTATTTGGACGTGTTTTTTAAATTCTTCGGGGGAATAGGAAGAAAGTTTCACAAATTCGGCCAAAATCTGCCCCATGTTGCGCCAGGAATTATACGCGATTTCATACACTTCCTGCGGGGATTTATCGGGAAAAACCCGCGCAATGTCCTGCAGATTGCGTTTAAAGCGTTTGGGTGCAAAGCGTGCGGCCAGCCCCGTGGAAAAGCGCCCCACGGCGCGCGCGGCGCGGTAAGGCAGCAGGCGCAGGAACCAGCACACCGTTTTCAGACCGGCATATTCCATAAAATAAGAGGGAGATTTTTGAAAACGCATATCTTATTATAGCTTTTTTCCCGCCCGTACGGACACGCGCCCGCGCCGCAGCAAAACGCCGCCGCCCCGCAGGGGGGCAGGAAATGCTAAAATATATCAAAACTTTTACTGAGGTTGTGTTTATGGATGCATTGACTTTGCGCGAGAAACTGAAACAAAACTGGGCCGGCCGCCTGTTGCTGCAGGGCGCCAGCAAAATTTACGGTGCGGGGGCGTGGCTGGACCGCGCCTGCTATGAAAACGGCTGGAAAACCGTCAAAACCGTTAATTCCCGCGTGGTCTGCATCGGCAATATCACGGCCGGAGGCACCGGCAAAACCACCGCCGTGCTGCTGGCCGCCACCGCGCTGGCCAAAGAGGGCATACGCGTGGCTATTGTGTCGCGCGGCTACAAACGCCAGCAGAAAAGCGACGACGTGGTCGTTTTGTTTGACAATCCGGACGCCGACTGGCGCAGCGCCGGAGACGAACCTTATATGATGAGCCGCGTGCTCAATCAGTATAAGGTGCCCATCGTCATCGGCAAAGACCGCGCCGCCGCCGCCACCGAGGCCCTGCGCCGCTTTAAAAGCCAAATCATTTTATTGGACGACGGCCTGCAGCACCACCGCTTAAAACGCGACGCCAATATTATTTTGGTGGACGCCAAAAATCCTTTCGGCGGGGGGCATTTGCTGCCGCTGGGCAATTTGCGCGAGCCGATGTCGGCCCTCAAACGCGCCTCGTTGGTTATTTTGACGCATTGTGACCAAGCCACAGAGCGCGAACTGGAAGACACCAAAGACAAAATCCGCGAATATAATGACCTGGTGGAAATTTTGGAAAGCGAGCATCACCCCGAATATTATTTTGACATTTGCAAAGGGGAAAAAGTGGATTTAAAAGAAATCAAAGGCGCCGCAGCCTGTTTCAGCGCGCTGGGGCACCCCGAAACTTTTGAAAACACCCTGAAGGGACTGGGGCTGGACTTAAAGCAGGTATGGCGTTTTCCGGACCATGAACATTATACGGAAGACAACCTGTATACGTTTGAACAGACCCGCGGCGGCCTGCCGCTGGTCACCACATTTAAGGACTTTGTCAAATTCCCTGACAACTGGCGCGATATTTTGAGCGGCGGCGTGTATGTGCTGTCGGTAAATTTGAGAATACGCGGCGGGGAAAAAGAGTTTGACAAGTTTACCAATACGCTGTATCCGAAATTTTCCCAGATGAGAAGATAAAAAAACCGCCCAAAAGGGCGGTTTTTTTATAAACAGCCATTAAATCCCGCCGAAGCGGCGTTTGCGCGCGCGGTAGGCGTCTACGGCTTTTTGCAGTTCTTCCTTGTTAAAATCCGGCCATAAAACCGGCGTAAAATAAAACTCGCTGTATGCCGCCTGCCATAACAGAAAGTTGGACAGGCGCTGTTCCCCCGACGTGCGGATAATCAGGTCCGGCTCGGGGATTTCCGGCTGATAGAGGCGGCGCGAAATGTCCTGCGGGGTTACTTCCGCCAGGCCTTCTTTTAAAATTTGGTTTACCGCGTGGACAATTTCCTGCCGCGCGCCGTAATTTAACGCCAGATGTACCGTAAGTCCTTTGTTTGATTCCGTGGAGCGCACCAGTTCATCCATTTTAGCCAAAATTCCCGCAGGCAAGCGCTCCCGTTCCCCGCTGACCAATACGCGGTAATCCGCTTTTTGGGCGGATTTTTGGTATTCGTCCAAAGTCCGTTCCAAAAGCTGCATCAGGGTGTTGATTTCTTCCTTCGGGCGCGTCCAGTTTTCCGTGGAAAAAGCATATAACGTCAGATATTTTATGCCCATATCCCGCGCCGCTTCCAGCGTGCGGCGCACGGCCTGTGCGCCTTCGCGGTGGCCGGCAGAGCGCGGCAAGCCGCGTGCGGCGGCCCAGCGGCCGTTGCCGTCCATAATAATGGCGATATGCAGCGGGAGGGAGTTGTTTGTTTCAAACATATATATATTTTACCTAATCTGTACGGCGCCTGTCCGCGGCAAAAAATACTGGCGCGCCGTGTTTGCGTTTTATACAATAAACATATGCGTTTTGATAAATACCAGGGACTGGGAAATGATTTTGTAATCGTGGACGCGCAGGCGGAACAAATTTCCGATTTTGCGTGCGCCGCACGCGCCGTGTGTGACCGCCGCTTCGGCATAGGGGCCGACGGGCTGGTGCTTCTTTGGAAACAGCCAAACGGCGTAAAAATGCGTATTTTTAATTCAGACGGCAGCGAGGCCGAAATGTGCGGCAACGCTTCGCGCTGTGTGCCGCTTTTTGCGCGCGAACGGGGCTGGTTTGACGGCAGCCGGCTGACGCTGGACACCCTGGCCGGTCCCATTATTACCGAAATTGCCGACGAAAAAAATAATCTGGTCTGCGTGGATATGGGCGCGCCGCGTCTGACGCGCGGGCAGATACCCATGCGCGGCCCCGCACAGGAAAAAGCCGTAGATGTTCCCTTGCGGGCCGCAGGGCAAACATGGCGGGGCACGGCCGTGTCCATGGGTAACCCGCATTTTGTGATTTTTGTGCCCGATGTGCAGGCGCTGGATTTGGCCGCCGTCGGTCCTCACATAGAAACGCATGAAGATTTTCCTCAAAAAACCAATGTGGAATTTGTGCAACAAAAAGACGCCCACACCCTGCGCATGCGCGTGTGGGAACGGGGCGCGGGGATTACCAAAGCCTGCGGTACGGGCTCCTGCGCCGCGCTGGCCGCCGCCGTGCTGACGGGACGGACGGGCCGTCAGGCAAGCGTCATTTTGGACGGAGGCGTTTTGCATATAGACTGGCGCGAAAACGGACATTTGTTTATGACGGGCCCCGCGCAAAAAGTATTTACGGGGGAATATGTGGAGAAACTATGACGCTGATAAATGAGAACTATTTAAATTTGCAGGGCAGTTACCTGTTTGCCGAAGTGGCCCGCCGCACCGCCGCTTACAAAGCCGCACATGCGGGGCAGGAGGTTATCAGTTTGGGTATAGGCGACGTCAGCCGTCCGCTGGCCCCCGCCGTGGTGGAAGCGCTCAAAAAAGCCGCCGAAGAAATGGGCCGCGCCGAAACCTTCCGCGGGTACGGCCCGTATGAAGGCTATGACTTTTTGCGCAAAGCGATTGCGCAGCATGACTACCGCGCGCGCGGAGTGGACATTGCCGAAGATGAAATTTTCGTCAGTGACGGCGCCAAAAGCGATACGGCCTGTTTCCAGGAACTCTTTTCCCAGGATGCCGTTGTGGCCGCGCAGGACCCCGTCTATCCCGTGTATGTGGACAGCAATGTCATGGCCGGCCGCAGCGGGGCTTTTTCCGGCGGAAGGTTTTCCCGTCTGGTGTATTTGCCTTGCACGGAAGAAAATCATTTCGTGCCCGCACCGCCCGATGAACACGCCGATTTGGTGTATTTGTGTTCGCCCAACAACCCCACGGGGGCGGCTATGACCAAAGAACAGCTGCAAAGCTGGGTGGACTGGGCGCGGGAGCATCAGGCTGTTATTTTGTATGACGCGGCCTATGAAGCGTTTATCCGCGATGAGCGCCTGCCGCACAGTATTTTTGAAATTCCGGGCGCCAAAACCTGCGCCGCGGAATTCCGCTCTTTTTCCAAGACGGCCGGATTTACCGGCACGCGCTGCGCCTATTGCGTGGTGCCCAAAGAACTCAAAGTGCTGGATAAAAACGGCGGAGAGCATGCCCTCAACGATTTGTGGATGCGCCGCCAGAGCACCAAATTTAACGGCGTGTCCTATATCGTCCAGCGCGGGGCCGAAGCCGTGTTCAGCCCCGAAGGGCAGAAGCAGACCAAAGAAGTCATAGACGGTTATTTGGCCAATGCGCAGGTGATTTTGCAGGCCTTGCGCGGGGCGGGCTTTACCGTATACGGCGGGGAAAATTCGCCGTATGTATGGCTGAAAACGCCGCATGGCATGACCTCCTGGGAGTTTTTTGACGTGATGCTGGAAAAACTGCAAATCGTCGGTACCCCGGGCAGCGGTTTCGGCCGCTGCGGGGAGGGGTTTTTCCGTTTGACGGCGTTTAATACGCCCGCGCTGACGCGCCAGGCCGCACAGCGCATTGCGCAGTTTGCGTTTTAAGGAGATAAAAAATGAAAAAACAAAACGGAAGGTTAGGTTTTACATTGGTGGAAATGCTGGTGGTAGTGCTGATTATCGGTGTTTTGTCTTCTGTAGCCATTCCCAATTATACGCGCAGTATAGAAAAGTCGCGCGCGACCGAAGCCATGAATATGGTTAAAGCCTTAAACGATGCGGTATACGCTTATGCGGCCGAGCGCAACGCCTGCCCGCCTTCTTTCTCTAAACTTTTGGTGGAAGTTCCGGGAAATAAAACCTCGGACACGGTGGTAACCGGTAAATATTTTAAATATATGCTTAACGCCGCCACCAACGCTCCCATTCCGGGCACTTTCTGCGGCGGCGTGGTGGCCGAGCGCATTGACGGGGATATATACCGTATTTGGAACCCTTACAGCACGGCGGGCGGAAAACGCACGCTGGCTTGCAACGGCGATACGGCCCGTGCCCAGAATATTTGCAAGTCCATGGGATTGGCCACCAATGAGCGGCCGTAATCGGCTGTAAGATATTTTGATGAAACCGGCTCCGTGTTTTGGCGGGGCCGGTTTTGTATATGGGAAACACCGGCTTGGTAGGGATAATTAATCTTCCAGATACATCAGCAGGCGGCCGGAAGCAAAAGCCACTTCACAGTGTTTGGCGCATACTTCGTTGGAGGTACCCATGGTCAGCCCCGCTTTCCAGTGGGCGTTTTGTAAGGGATATTTGAAGCCTTTTAGCGTAACGCCTTTACAGGCGGACAGAGGCAGCAAGCTCATGCGCGCGCCCTTGCGCGCCGTGAATTTCAAGCCGCGCACCAGCGGGCGCATGGTCCAGCCATGGCCGTAAAAAACGATGTCCATGCGTTTGGCATAGGCAAAAGCCGCCAGCAAATTCCCTACCGTAAAATCCATGCGTTTGCCCGCGGCTCCGGCCACGGCGCAAGCGGTAAATTTTTTGCGCGCCAGCCAATGCAGGGCTTTGTCAAAATCGGTGTTGTCCTGCCGCGCCACCTGTATAAACGGTATATTTTTAAGCGTGCGGCGGGCGCGGAGGGAGGCGGAGTCCAAATCTCCAATAACGGCGTTTGGGATAAGGCCGGCTTTCAGGGCCGCATCGGCCCCCGCGTCGGCGGCCAGTACAAAGTCCGCCTCTTTGGCCAGGCGTTTGAGCAGGGCGGGGAAATTTTCCCCGTTACAAATCAGTAACGCTTTTGACATAACTTTTTCCCTTGCGCAGATTAAACAGCAGTATCAGCGCTCCCGTCAGCACGCCGACATAAAACGGATCAAACTGTTTCCAAAATTCCGTCAGCGGCAGCAGGCGCCACAGGGTCATGGCCGCCGCACTGCACAGCGCGCTGGTGACAAATAAATTATCGCTGATGCGGTGCGGATAAATGTATCCCAGCAAAATGGGCATCAGCAGACACGCCGAAAAATACGATCCCAGCGTAAGCCATATTTCCTTAAAACTGCCGTCAAACAGAAGCGCCATTCCCACCGCCAGCGCGCCGACGGCCAGCATGGCGATGCGGTTGGAAAGCACAATATTTCTAAAGCGGTTTCGCAGCAGGTCAAAACTCAACGTATTGGACGCGATGAACAAAAAGGAATTAAGCGTGGAAAGGATAATGGCTAAAATGCCCGCGATAAAAAATCCCCGCAGGCCCGAAGGCAGCAGCTGCACGGCGTAAAAGAAATAGGCTTCCGCCGGTTCAGCCTGCGGCAGAAGCGCGCGCGCATACAAGGAGCCCGCCGTTGTGCAAATGTCAAAACAAAACCAGATAAACGTGGAAATCAGCACGCCTTTTTTGACTACCTGCGGGCTTTTGGCCGCGAAACAGCGCTGGTAAAAACTCGGGTCAATCAGCGTAGCCAGCGCAATAAAGCCCCATATCAGCGTATTGAGCACGCCGTTGCCGCCCGTCAGGCTGAAATGCGACGCGGGCAGATTGGCCTTTAAAAACCCCAGCCCGCCGAAGTCATGCACGGAAAACAACACCACAATCAGCACCGAGGAACACATGACAAAGAACTGCACCAAATCCGAAAATACGACCGACTTAAACCCGCCCCACATCGTATACAGGCATACAAACAGCGTGCCGTAAATCATGCCCTGCAATACGCTCATGCCGAAGGCCATGTTCAGAAACAGCCCCAGGCTCAATACATACGCCACCGGCGTAATGTAGAAAAATGTAAATACCGCCGCCACTTTGGCCGCCTTGGGGCCGAACATGCGTCCGGCCAGGTCGGGCAGGGTAACGGAGTGGTATTTGGCCACTTTTTCCGCAATAAAAAACGCAAAAATCAAATACGCGATATACCAGAAAAATCCCTGCGTGACAAAGTTATAAATGCCGTAATTAAACGTAATTTCATTGACGCCGAAAATCCCGCCGTACCATGTGGCCACCAGCGTGGCCACAAACAGCGGCAGGGTCAGCTGCCGGCCCATGAGCAGATAGTCCAGGGCTTTGTTTTTGGGGCGTTTTTTGCGGTAATGGCCGTACAGCGCCGCGGCAAGCGTCAGCGCCAGCACGCCGAAAAACACCCACCAGTCCGCGGCGGAAAGATACGAAACTATTTTTAATTTGGGCAGCATATTCTTTTAAAAAAGGCCCCTGTGCGGGGCCTTTTTATTCTACCAAATATAGTACGCCGGTATTAAGAGCAAAAGCGACAGCGCAATCAAAATCACTTCCAGTTTCATAAACCATTTGACCCATGCCGTATAACTTATGCCCGCCAGCGCCAGCGCGCCCATGGTGACGGGGGCGGTGGGGATAATGGGGTTGCCCCAGCCTTCGCCGAATTGATAGGCCAAAATGACCGTCTGGCGCGACACGTCCACCAGGTCCCCCAGCGGGATCATAATGGGCATGGTCAGCACGGCCTGGCCCGAGCCGGAAGCGATAAATACATTCAGCAGCGTCTGTACGCCGAACATGGCTTGTGAGGCCAAAATGGGGTGCAAATTCCCCAGGCCCTGCGTCATGCTGTGCAGGAAGGTGTCCAAAATACGTCCGTCGGCGGCGATAATGACGATGGAGCGCGCCAGCGCCATCAGCACCGCCACGCCGATCATGCTTTGCGCGCCGGCCAAAATGGCGTCCGTGGTTTCATTGAGTTTGAGTTTGCCGAAATACGCCGCCGCAATCGTAACGCCCAGGAACACGGCGGCTATTTCCGTCATGTACCACTGGTATTTGACGATGCCGTAAAACAGCACGCCCATCCCCGCGGCAAAAGACAGAAACACCAGTTTGTGCGCGCGCGTGAGGCGGAAGGTTTCGTCCACCACCACATCGTTTACGATATTGAGCTCCGCGCGGCGCACCACGTCCATTTTGGCGGTCATGCTTTTGCTGGGGTGTTTGCGTATTTTTTCGCCGTACCAGGTAAAAAACGCCGCCACCACGGAAGTAAAAATAAACCATACGACCACGCGGTATTCCCAGCCCGAATACATGGGCAGCTGGGCAATGGTTTGCGCTATGCCCACGGTAAACGGATTGACAAACGCCGAAGAAAACCCCGTAAACGCGCCGATAAACGGTATGGCCATGCCTACCAGCGTGTCATAGCCCAAAGACAGCGCCAGCGGGATAAAAATGGGGATAAAAATCAGCGTTTCTTCTTCCATGCCGAATACCGCCCCGCACAGCGAAAACAAAAACATGCAGGCAGGTATAAAAAACACGCGGTATTTGGGGCGCCTGGCGAAAAAGAAACTTACTTTTTTTATCAGCGTATTGACCGCGCCCGTGCGTTCTATGACGGTAAACAGCGCGCCCACCACCAAAATAAACGCAATAATCTCGGCGCATTGGGCAAAGCCTTTTATCGGCGCCTGCAGCGCCTGGCCTATGCCCTGCGGGGCGGCGTCCACCGTGTGAAAAGAGCCCGCCACGGCATAGGTGCGGCCGTCTTTTTCCACGCGGTCATACTGTCCGGCGGGCACCAGCCAGGTCAGCGCGGCCGCGGCCAGCATAATGCTGAAAATCAGAAAATAGGTATTGCAGAATTTGGAGAGAATGCTTTTCATTTTTGTTTTCCTCTGTGCGGCGCGTGTGCGCCTTTTTTAAATAAAAAGCCTCCCGCCGGCTCAAACAAAACAAAATGCGGCGGGAAGCAAAAATGCTTATTGCCAGTGCATGAAATACGGCGGCACCAGCGCGGCAAAAGACAGCAAATACATCACAATCAGCAGCGGCAGCAGCCATTTGAGCCACTTGCCGTAAGCGATTTGCGCAAAGCCGATGGCGGCGATGGTAACAGGATCGGTGGGGAAAATCATGTTCAGCCAGCTGCCGCCCAGCTGGAAGGACAGTACCATGGTCTGGCGCGTAATGCCTATCAGGTCGGCCAGCGGGGCCAAAATAGGCATGGTCAGCACGGCTTTGCTGGAGCCGGAGGGAATAAAGAAGTCTATGACCGTCTGCAGCATCATGGCCGCCCAGGAGGCGACAATCGGGTGCAGTTTGGATATGCCTTTGGACATAAAGTTCAGCATGGTGTCCAAAATCTGCCCCTGCTGGGCAATCAGGATAATGGCCTGGGCAAAGCACAGCAGCATGGCGATAGACGCCATGCCGCGCACGCCGTCAAAAAAGCTGTCGTTAAACTCGCTCATGGACAGGCCGCCCACAATGGCCGACAAAAAGCCTACGCCCAAAAACAGCGCGGCGATTTCGCTGATGTACCAGCCGCTTGCTTCCAGGTCCAAAATCTGCATCAGATCCCAGCCCGTAAAGCCTTTGATAAAGTCGCACAGCTGCGGTTTAAGCACTCCCGCAATCAGCCCCAGCATGCCCAGACCGAATACAATCAGCACCAGTTTCTGGCGCAGGGTGATTTTTTCCACCGTCTGGTTCATGCCCAGCTCCTGGCGTTTGTTCAGGTCAAACTGATAGGTAATGCTTTTGGTCGGGTCTTTGCGGATTTTGCGCGCGTACATCATCATAAACGTGATGACCACCGCCGTGCACACCGCCCAGATAATCAGGCGGTAGCCCAGCCCGGAATACAGCGGCACCTGCGCTATGCCCTGCGCAATGCCCACCGTGAAAGGATTGGTAAACGCGGCGGCAAAGCCCACGCCCGCGCCGACAAACGGAATGGCGGTGCCCAAAGCGGAGTCATAACCCAAAGACAGGGCCAGCGGGATAAAAATGGGAATAAAAATCAGCGCTTCTTCGCACATGCCGAAGGTGGCCCCGCACAAAGAGAACAGAATAACTCCCAGCGGAATGAACAGAAACTTAAACTGCGGGTGCTTGGTAAAAAAGCGGCTGGCCTCTTTAATGCCGGCGGTAATGGCGCCCGTTTTTTCCACCACGGCCAATACGCCGCCGATAACGAGTAAAAACACGATGACCAGCGCGGTGTTTTCAAAGCCGTGTATGGGGGCCTGCAATACGTCAAAAATCCCCTGCGGGTTGGCCTCCACGGCGTGATACGTGCCCGCCACGACCACCTGGCGGCCGTCCACATCCATTCTGTCATACGCGCCGCTGGGCACAATCCATGTCAGCGCGGTCACCAACACGATAATGCTTAAAATAATGGCAAACGTGTTGAGCTGGGGCAGTTTCCACTTCAGTCTCATTTTCTGTCTGGGTAACCTCTCGTTAAACAAAATAAAACAGACAGCTTTTTACCTCTGTACCACCCGGCTGTCCGCAAACGGATACCATAGGGCCCTGTAGGGTCGGCTCACTGCCAAGTACAAAAATAAAAAACTGTCCTGCTATATATTTTACTAAATACGCCCTTTGTGTGCATTTATTTTTTGTGCTGGCGGCGGTGGCGTTTGCGGAGCGGGAAGGATAGAAAATATCCGTTCGGTTTGTTTGGGTTTTGACTTTTATTTTTCCCGCGTGTCTTTAAGCTCCGTACCCGGGAAATAATGCATCAAAATTTCGGGGTATTCCTGCCCCGCTTCGGCCCTGCCGGCAGAACCCGTCTGGCAAAATCCCACTCCGTGCCCCCAGCCTCCGCCGTAAAAAACAAAGTTTTTAAGTTTGCGGTCCTCATAATGCGGCATGACGATAAAATAGCTGCTGCGCAGCATACCCGGGGCCAGGTTGCTGCGAATGCTGTTTTCTTTAGTCAGCGTCACGCTGCCTTTGGTGCCTTTTACCAACACGCGGCTGACATAGCCGGAGCGTCCGCGCTGTTGCGGGATAATGGCCGTAATATGGCCGATGTCTTTGCGCTGGCGTTTGATAATTTGGCGCAGATCTGCTTCTTCTATTACGCGCGCCCAGCGGTAGGCGGCGCGGCTGACGTGTTTGTCATAGCGGCTGTAGGCGTCATGCGGGTGTTGCAGCAGGCTTTTAAACTGGTAAGGCTGGAGCTTGTCAAAGTCAAAATCTTTATAATCGCTGGTCGGAATCAGGTACGGCGTGGCATACCAGCCGGCCCCTTTGGCGCTTTGGGTAAATCCGCCCGCATTGGCCGAGAAGACGGCTTCCACGGGTTTGCCTTTATATAACAACACCTGCCCCATGGTGCTTTCCACGGCCGCGTTGCCCGCTTCGCTTTCCGCGTTGACGCCGCCGTATACCTGACAGTTTTGCGTATCGCACAAATCATAGCCGTAGGCTTTGTGCTTGCCCAAATGTTTCAGCGCATAGGTGCGCGCCAGCACGGCTTGTGCGCGCAGGGCGTTCATCGGGAAACCCGACGGCATTTCCGAAGACATCACGCCCATAAGGTATTCTTCAATGTTTACCAGATTGACGGGCAGAAGGGTGCCGCGTTTTTTATCGTGGATGATTTCCAGCTGACCGCGGTATTCTTTGTCGTCCACGCTGGCCCAGGTCATGCCCGCCCCGCTCATCACTTTTTCTATCAGTATGGTGGCTCCTTCCTGGGCGGAGGCGGACTTGGGCGTGACGATAATTGCGCCCGAAAAAGGATATCGTTTTCCGGCGGGAGATACCAGGCTGGCTTTTCCTTTGTTTAGTTCTGCCCGCCAGGTTTCTTTGGCCTTTCCCATTACCAGGGTTTTGCCTGTGGCTTTGCTGGTAATGCGGAACGGGTGGGAGGGGGTAAAAATAACGCTGCTGCGCTGGGAGGGGCGCCCTCCCGCCGTCGTGCCCAGGGCCACGCGCAGCGGCTGCAGTCTGCCTTCTAAAGATACGACGGGTTTTACAATCGTGTGGGAAGAACGCTCTTTGTGCGCGGACAGTTCTTTTTCCGTCTTGGTTAGTTTGGGGCGCAGACGGGCCACGGCGGCCTGTGCCTCGGTATCGCGCGGGCTGGAAGAACGTATGATGCGGTACTGGCGGTAAGCCTCGTCGTATTGTTTATCTTTTTCCAGCGTGCGGGCGTAGTGGCGGCGCGCTTCGGTAAACTGGTGGTCATACGCCACGGCTTTGCCGAAGGCTTTGGCGGCTTTTTTCCAATCTTTGTCGTTTTCGTACAACTGGCCCAACAGATAATTGGACAGGGAGGTGTGGCTCTTGCCTTTGGCCGCCTGGCGCAGGTTCTCTTTGGCCAGTTCGTTTTCGCCCATGCCGTGCTGCGCGCGGGCTAAATTAATGAGGATAAATTCGGAGCGTTCCCCGCCGCCCGGGAGCTGGGAATAAAATTTTTCGGCGTTTTCATACTGTCCGTCGGCCAGGTACGCTTCGGCGGTAAATTCAATAATGTCTTCGTCCTGCGGGTAAAGCAGGTACGCCGAGGACATAATATCCACCGCCTGTTTGGGGTGCCCCTGTTCCAGCGCAATA
>DWVB01000029.1 GCA_019120455.1 Candidatus Avelusimicrobium excrementipullorum | reverse complement strand
TGGAGATACCGGTTTTGATGTCTTCATTGTCGGCTTTAATTCCGTCCAGGGCTTTCTGGCAGCGGGCCAGCGCTACGCCGCCGCCGGGAACGAGGCCTTCTTCCACGCCGGCTTTGGTGGCGTTTTTGGCGTCTTCCACTTTGGCTTTTTTGGCCTTCATTTCGGTTTCGGTCGCCGCGCCCACGCTGATGACGGCTACGCCGCCGGAGAGTTTGGCCAGGCGTTCCTGGAGTTTCTCTTTGTCGTAATCGCTGGTGGAGTTTTCAATCTGTTTGCGGATTTGGTCGGCGCGCTGGGCAATGGCCGTTTTGTCGCCTTTGCCGCTGACGATGGTGGTGTTTTCTTTGTCCACCACAATGCGGTCGGCCTGGCCGAGCATGGTGATTTCGGCTTTGTCCAGTTTCATGCCGCGTTCTTCACTGATGACTTCGCCGCCGGTCAGTGTGGCGATGTCCTGCAGCATTTCTTTGCGTCTGTCGCCAAAGCCCGGGGCTTTGACCGCGCAGCCTTTGAGCGTGCCGCGCAGTTTATTAACCACCAGGGTGGCCAGCGCTTCGCCGTCCACGTCTTCGGCAATAATCACAAACGGGCGGCCGCTCTGTACGATTTTTTCCAAAATCGGCAGCAGGTCGTTCATGGAAGAAATTTTCTTGTCGGTAATAATGATGTAGGCGTTTTCCAGCACGCATTCCATTCTTTCCGGATCGGTGACGAAATACGGGGAAATGTAACCGCGGTCAAACTGCATGCCTTCCACTACGTCCAGTTTGGTTTCGGCGCTTTTGCCTTCTTCCACGGTGATGACGCCTTCGTGGCCCACTTTTTCCATGGCTTCGGCAATCAGTTCGCCGATAACGCGGTCATTGGAAGAAATGGTGGCGATTTGCGCTTTTTCTTCTTTGGTCTTGACGGGTTTCTGCATTTTGGCCAGTTCGGCTTTTACCGTTTCCACGGCCGTTTCAATGCCTTTTTTCACCAGCGTCGGGTTGGCACCGGCGGTGATGTTTTTAATGCCTTCACGCAGCAGGGCGTCGGCCAGCACCGTGGCGGTGGTGGTGCCGTCACCGGCTACGTCGTTGGTTTTGGCGGCCACTTCGCGGATAAGCTGCGCGCCCATGTTTTCAAATTTGTCTTCCAGCTCAATGTCTTTGGCGATGGTCACGCCGTCGTCAATAATCAGCGGAGAGCCGAATTTTTTCTCCAGCACCACGCTGCGGCCTTTGGGGCCCAGGGTCACTTTGACGGCATTGGCCACTTTTTCAATGCCCGCTTTCATTTTGGCGCGGGATTCGTCGCCGAAAATAATTTGTTTAGCCATAAAAACTCATCTCCTCTCTATTACCCTAAAATACCCAGAATTTCGTCCTGGTGGATGATCAGGTACGTTTCATCGTCCAGTTTGATTTCCGTACCGGAATATTTGCCGTACAGCACTTTGTCGCCTTTTTTAACGTCCATGGGCATGCGGTTGCCTTTGTCGTCCAGTTTACCCGGGCCGGCAGCCAGCACTTCCCCCTCCATGGGTTTTTCTTTGGCGGTGTCGGGAATGATAATCCCGCCTTTCATGGTTTCGCGCTCAATGGGCTTGACGATCAGTCTGTCGCCCAGCGGCTTGATTTTCACTTCGCTCATATTCACCCACTCCTTATAAGATTTTGTAATTCGTTCCGCAGCGGTAATAAATTAGCACTCCTGCGGGCTTAATGCTAATTTAGCATAAAAAAAGATAATTGTCAATAGTTTGGAAGGATTGCTAAAAAAGAAATTTGCACTAGAGGGAAGCGGCTCGGTATTTCCCGACGGAAAAGGAGGAAATTTTACCCGCAAAATAATACAAAAAACAGCCGCACAACGGCACGTTTTTTAAGCGGCGCGAGAAAACAAACTGCGCACACGCTGGCGCAAGGTCGGCTTTTTGGGCTGTAAAATCTTAATGACTACCGCGGAGATGTTATCCTGTCCGTCGCGCTCGTTGGATGTGCGCACCAGGTGTTTGCAGAGTTTGACGATGGGCATGTCTTTCTCTTTGCCCAAGATATCCGCAATGGCCTGTTCGGTCAGGCCCTTATACAGTCCGTCGGAGCAGAGTACCATCACGTCTCCGGCGCGGATAGGGAATTTGAGCAGGTCAAATTCAATGTTTTTCTTTATGCCCATGGCCCGGGTCAGTACGTTTTGGATTTTGCTTTTGTCGGCGTCTGCTTTGGACAAAAGACCGCGGCGCACATGTTCCATAGCCAAAGAATGGTCCGTGGTAATCTGAATAATTTTTCCGTCACGGTAGAGGTAAATGCGGGAGTCCCCCACATGTACGGCAATGGCACAGTCTTTGTCAAACAAAACGCCCGTGAGGGTGGTGCCCATCATTTTATATACATCAGAGGATTGGGCGGTGGAATAAATGGCCGCGTTGGCCAAATTGGCCGCCATCAGCAGTTTGCGTTCCGTAGGCGCCAGTTTGGGCAGGAACGTTTCGGGTATTTGCAGGTCGCCGTTATTGATTTTGCGTATGGTTTCCGCCAGGACGGATACGGCAATGCTGCTGGCAATTTCTCCGGCGCTGTGACCGCCCATGCCGTCGGCCACCACACCCAGGCCCAAATCGGAGGATATGAGGACATTATCCTCGTTTTTTTCACGGATTTTGCCGATGTCGGTTACGGCGGCAAATTCTATATCAAAGGTGCTCATAAGTCCTCTTTAAACAAAATTCCTCCGGCACAGTTCAGCCCCGCCATGACGAAAAGTACAATGACCAGAAAAGAATAGGCGTTGTTTGTCTGGGCATTGCGGTTGAAATTATACAGCGGGAAACTGACGGCGTAGTCCCAAATTCTAAAAGACGCGCGGCTGGCCCCGTTTAAATAATAAACGCTTAACAGTTCAATAAACAGAGGACGGTCCTCCGGCGGGATAAAGGAGCCTGCATATTGAGTAATAAGTCCGTCCAGCGTTTTGTATTTTTCCTCGTCGGACATATAATTGACGGCTTTCGTTTCGGCAAAAGAACTGAACAGGACCGGACGGGAAATGCCCAGCACTTTTTCCTGCTCCATGGCCTGTTTTTGCTGTTGGTCCGGTTCTGCCATGGGGATTACTTCGGCCAGGGTGGTAAATGTTGTCTGCATATGTTCGGCCAGACCCGATACGTTATACACCCAGAAACAGCCCAGGGAAAGCAAAAGGCAGACAGTTGGCAAAATCAGGCTGTGCTCGGCTTTTGCCACCAAGTAATAAATAGTTAAGACGGCAAACAGCACTGCTGCCGCCAGCAATATTTTGACTGCAAGACTGCCAAAATCCGGCGTGATAGACAGTGCGGTTGCCCGATAAGCCAGCACACTGACCAATATCACCAAAGACGTAGCTAAAATACGCTCCGGCCAGGTGCGGTCCAAACGCCAGGCGATGGATACCGCCCAGGCAAAAGCCAACAGCAAATAGCATAAGTAATATTCGGCGGAAAACAGATATTCCCCCACCTGGGAGGCGCCAAACGCCACATCCGGCGTAAACAGCCCCGCCAGATACGAAGCCACCGCAAAAGCCAGCATAATAGCAGTGGTTTTGGCATACGCTTTGACGGAAGAAATGGCAAAGATAGCTAGCAACGCCACCAATGCCAGCACGCTGTATAATAATTGTCCTTCTGCCATTTGGCCGACGGTAAACGGAGCCAGCACGCCGGACACAAAACCGGCTGTTTCCGATACATGGACGGAACAAATTTTGCCCAAAGTAAAGAAAATGCGGCCGCAAAGAAAGGCAAACAGCAGGAAGAGCGGCAAAAGCGTTGCCAGTTGAAGCAGGGTTTTGACCCCGCCGCCTATGCTGATAGCGGCCAACGCCGAAGAAGCCGACGGGACGGTCGTGCGTTTAATATTGCGCGGCGGTACCAGCTCCTGTGTCGGCGGCGCCGGCGGGGCGGATTTGGGCGGTTTGGCGCTTTCCGCCGCGGACAAGTCGTTAAGCTGCGGCATTTGCGTCGGGGTTTTGCGCCCGGGTTTGGTCTGGCGCGCCGTCAGCGCGCGGTATACGTCTTCGCCGCGCATTTTGCGTATGCTGTCGGTGCTGTGTTTTTCTTCGTTGAGGATTTTGAGCGAGCTTTCTATTCCCAAATCAATGGCCGCGCGGCCGTGCAGGGTTTTTACGCGCAGCTGCTCTTCGGCGCGCATTTTGTTGAAATAGGTATATACCTCTTTGGCGGTTTGGAAACGGTCATCGGGGTTTTTGGACATGAGTTTTTGTATGGCCAGCGACAGCCAGCCCGGCAAATCCGGCCGCAGTTTGGACGGGTCGGGCACCGGCTCGTTAATATGTTTCTGAATGATTTCAATGGTGTTTTTGCCGTTGTAAGGAAAGTGCCCCGTCAGCACGTAAAACATGCTTGCCCCGACGGAATACAGATCCGAACGCGTGTCTATATCTTTGCCCAGGGCCTGCTCCGGCGCGATAAAATAAGCGGTGCCGGCCAGCTCGGTGGTTTTGGTGGAACCCTTTTCTTTGTCCACTTTTTTGGCGATACCAAAATCTACAATTTTGGGGCGGCCGTCGGGAGTAATTAAAATATTGGAAGGCTTAATGTCACGGTGAATAATGCCTTTTTCATGTGCGACGGAAAGACCTTTGAGCACGCCGTCAAACAAATCCAGCACGCGGCCGATGGGCAGCACGCGCTCTTTTTTGAGCATGGCCGAAAGCGTCTGCCCTTCAATAAAGGACATAACGATAAAATAATATCCCTGCTCTTTGCCTACGTTGTAGACGTTGACGATGTTGGGGTGGTCCAGCTCCGCAATGGCGCGTGCTTCGGTCAGAAAAAGGGTCACTGCTTTTTTGTCATTAGCCAGTGCAGGGCTTAATATTTTTACGCAGACAATGCGGTTAAGGGCTTTGTGGCGCGCCTTAAATACCGCACCCATACCCCCTTCTGCCACCTTGGTCAAAATCTCACAACCGGAAATTTCTTTGCCTACCAGTGACTGACCGTCCAGCATAGCGCACCCCTGTAAAGAAGATATTACATTTATTATACAAAAACTGCTTGCGTTTGCCGCCTATAAACCGTTAAAATATAAACGGGTTTCCTTATCATAGCATATTTTATCCGATACTACACAGCCGCACAGGAGGAATTTATGGCAGAAAGCAGTTTTGCGGTATTAAACCATATCGGCGTGCTGCCCGTGGACCAAAGCAGTGAAATCCGTTTTTCCATAGACGCGTACCGCGGCTACCGCTACGCTTCCATACGCAAATATCTTACGTCCGGCGATTATATCGGCGCCACGCGCGCCGGCATTACCATGACGCCGGAAATCGTAAAGGCAGTGGCGCCGCTTTTGGCCGCCCTGCCCGACGATCCGGCCAAGCTGGAAGACCAAGAACTGGGCAAATTTGCCAAGCGGCCCGGCATGTCGGTCATCGTGCGGATCAGCAGTTTTAAAGGTACGCGCGGGCTGGACTTCCGCCAGTGGCAGGAGGACGAAGCCTATAAAGGCTGGACCAAAAAAGGCATACGCCTGCCGGTGGAAAAGATAAAAGAAATCAAAGAATTGTTTGCCAAAATGGCCGTCGCGCTGGCGGAGTAAGCCGAAAGCTGTTTTATCGTATCAGGCGCAGAGGCAAAATTCTGCGCCTGGTTTTTATGGGCGCAGGCGGAAATTGATGGCGTCGTTTGCCGTTTTCTTTTTTCTATAATATAACCATGAACTACGGATTTGTAAAAGCGGCCGCCGCCGTGCCGGAAGTGCGCGTGGGCGACTGTGATTTTAACTCGCGTCAAATGCAGGACCTGCTTTTCCGCGCCGCCAAAGAACAGGCGGAAATCGTTGTTTTCCCCGAATTGGCCGTAACGGGCTACACCTGCGCGGATTTGTTCCGACAGCGGTTGCTGTTGGATAAGGCCGAAGAAGCGTTGGCCGAACTGGTGGCCGCGACGGCCAAACTGCCCCTGCTTTGCGCCGTCGGTTTGCCCGTTCGCGCGGAAAATGCGCTGTACAACTGCGCCGTTGTTTTCCAAAAAGGCAAAATTTTAGGCGCGGTGCCCAAAACATTTCTTCCCAATTATGCCGAGTTTTATGAAAAACGCTGGTTCCGCTCCGGCGCGCAGGTCTCCGCAGACCGCATATGGCTGGCGGGGCAGGAAGTGCCGTTTGGGACGGATTTGCTTTTTGCGTGCGGGGACGCCGTGGTGGGCGTGGAAATTTGCGAAGATTTATGGGTGCCCGTTCCCCCCTCCTCTCTGCAGGCTTTGGCGGGCGCGAACATTATTTTAAATCTTTCCGCCAGCCCCGAAGCCGCCGGCAAACACGCTTATTTAAAGTCTTTAATTTGCCAGCAGTCGGCGCGCTGCTGCGCCGGCTATGTGTATGCTTCGGCGGGGTTTGGCGAATCGTCCACGGATTTGGTGTTTGCCGGAAACGGTTTTATTGCCGAAAACGGCGTATTATTAAGCGAAGCGGCCCGCTTTCAAACCCGCTCCCAATTAATATGTAGTGAAATAGACGTACAGCGGCTGCAGGCCGAACGCCTGCTGCGCGGTACTTTTTCCGATGATGCGGGGCCGGAAGACGTGCGTGTGATAGCGTTTGTTTTGGGCGCAGGCCGCCCCGCGTCCCTGTCCCGAAAGATAAACCCTTTGCCGTTTGTGCCGGCGGAAGAAGCTATGGCCGCGCGGTGTGAAGAAATTTTGTCCATGCAGGCCCACGGCCTGGCGCGGCGCTTGGCGCACACGGGGGCCCAAACGGCTGTTATCGGCGTTTCCGGCGGATTGGACAGCACGCTGGCCTTGCTGGTAACGGCGCGGGCTTTTGATATGCTGGCTTTGCCGCGCAAAGGAATTTTGGGCGTAACCATGCCCTGCTTCGGCACGACGGACCGCACCTATCAGAATGCGCTGTCTTTGATGAAAGCGCTGAAAGTGACCGCGAGGGAAGTGGATATAAAGGCCTCTGTGACCCAACATTTAAAAGACATCGCACACCCCCTTTCCGGCCGTGACGTAACCTATGAAAATGCCCAGGCGCGCGAGCGCACACAGGTGCTGATGGACCTGGCCAACCAAAGCGGCGGGCTGGTCATCGGTACGGGGGATTTGTCGGAACTGGCCCTGGGCTGGGCTACGTATAACGGCGACCATATGAGCATGTACGGCGTTAACGCCGGTGTGCCTAAAACATTGGTGCGGCATTTGACGGCTTACGCGGCGCAGACGGCGCAGGATACAAAACTGGCCGCCGTGCTGCGGGATATATTGGCCACGCCCGTCAGTCCGGAGCTTCTGCCCCCGTCCGGCAAAAATATTTCGCAGAAAACGGAAGATTTGGTCGGACCGTATGAACTACATGATTTCTTTTTGTATTATTTCCTGCGTTTCGGTTTTTCGCCCAAAAAGATTTACTGGCTGGCCGCGCAGGCTTTTGAAGGCAAATATGCCTCCGCGGAAATCAAAACATGGCTGAAGGTATTTGTGCGACGTTTTTTTGCCCAGCAGTTTAAACGTTCCTGTCTGCCAGACGGGCCAAAAGTAGGCTCTGTCAGCCTTTCCCCGCGCGGGGACTGGCGCATGCCCTCCGACGCCGCCGCGGCGGCCTGGCTGCGCGAATGTGAAAAATTATAAAAAACCCTTGAAAAATGTTGACTTCTGGCTTATGCTTAATGTATAGTGAGAAAAACGGGATATTCCCGCGTGAGGTGAGACTATGAAATCCTTCGTTATGACGTGTGTATTTCTGTTCTCCTGCGGCCTCCTGGCTGCCGAGGATATGAAGTTTGTCACGCTGCTTTCGCAGCCCGTGGGCAGTTTTTCCAGAGTGGAACTGTTAGACACTTCCAAACCCGCTGAAATCTTCCACCTGAATTTCTGCAACACCGACGCTTCCGGCGGTACTATCGCCGTTTCCGGCTCTGATACCTACCCCGTTCAGGCCGAGAAACTCCGCGTTCTGGACGGCGCTACCCTCGGCGGAAATATCAAAACCTTTGACGTGGATACTATTACCATCGGCTCTGATATCACCTTTGGCGATTTCACCGGCGGTACCCTCCATGTAACCACCACCGCTCCGGCGCGCATTATTGTGGATGAGGATTCCAACGAAGATAACCACAGCGGCAGCGCTACTTTTATCCACGGAAAAGCCGTTACTATTAATAATGCGGATTTCTATACCATGGATATCAATAATACCGCCGTCTTGAGTTCCGCCGCCTCCGGCTCTACTAAAACCAGTTCCCTCGGCTGGACTCAGGTTTCTCCTTCCGGCACCACCGATTATCCTCAAGCCTATGTCCTTACCAGCCATTCTGGGATCGTGGAAACGGATGAAGATGACGGCGGCTCCTCTAATGACTGCGGTAATGTATTCTGTCTGGCCGGTTATACCTTAAACCCGGATACCTGTAAGTGTGAGAAAAATCCCACAACAAATCCTTGTGGAAATATAGCATGTCGTGTTCCAAAAAAATTAAATACTACCACTTGTACCTGTGAATGTAGCAATACGTGTCCTTCCGGCCAGGTGCTTAATCAAGATACTTGTGAATGCCAAACGATATCGGTGGGTAACAGATGTGAGCTCTGTAAAAAGAATGCTGGTAGCAATTGGCAAACTGTGTGCAAGCAGGCATGTGCTTCAGTCGTTGCAGGTGGTGGCGGCATGACCCATCATTAAATATTAGTATATATAATACCCCGCCGAAAGGCGGGGTTGTTTTTGTATACGCAATCGTAATCTCAATGAATAAATTTATTTACAAACATATTTATTCATATCGGCCACCATCCAATTTAAATTATCGCTGCCCAGTCCCGTCCCACAGGTATAAGTAGTCAAAACCACATAACGGACATCACCTATATTAGAACAGGTCTGGCCTGCCCAACTGGCATCAGGATAAACGGGAGATTCTTTATAAATAACGCTACCGTTTTGACATCTTCTGGCCCCCATAGTAAAAGTAATATCCCTTGTCCAAGTGCCTCTCGTGCTTTCATTATCGTCCTCTGAAGATCCGCTGCCATTAGCTTCACACTTACAGGTATCCGGATTAAGGGTATATCCCAAAAAAGCCTCCCTTTCGGGGAGGCTTTTTTGGAGCAAATAATTTTATTTTTTAAACAAAGAACCGATGCCTTTCAAAGCATCCGCCGCGGCATTAACTTTTTCTTCTACGGCTTGTTTTGCATTGGCGGCGGCTTGTTCTGCGGCAGCCTTGGTTTCTTCGGCTTTAGCTTTCGCTTGTTCTTTGGCGGCCTGGGCGGCTTCCTTTGTATTTTTGCCGTCAGAAGACATTTGGCCGCTTAAAAAGCCTTTCACCAGCGAAGTGGCCGTACCGGCTACGTCCAGTTTGCCGGAAGGCTCTGTCATGCTGCCGCCGATTTTAAAGACAATCGGGGTGCTGGAGCTGAGCAGGGTTGCTGATACGTGCATATCCAGCGCTTCGGATTTAAAGTTGATATTGCCCGAAGCTTCTACATTGCTGACGGCGGAATCAAAATGTGTTTCTTTTACCGTCATCAGACCGTTGACAAAGTTATACGTACCCGAGCCGGAAGAGAATTTGATTTTGCCTTTGTCTTCATTATTTTGCGCGGGGAATATCTCTACTCCCAGCTTATCGCCCACGTTTTTAATCAGCGTCAGCGGCAGCATAATAATTTTGACAATGCGGTTTCCGCGCACAAACTGATCCAGGTCCGTAATAGCGCCTTCTTTGAGGTTAAAAGACACGGAGCCGGAAGCGTTTTTCATCGTAGCGCTGGCTTTGGTCAGGTTGGCGTTTAAGCTCACGCCCTGGGTGGTAAAGAAAGGCACCGTAATTTCCCCCACCGACAGGTTGGCCCTGACGTTAAAAAGCGTTTCGGGGCCGGACGAAGCCAGGGAGGTGCTGCTCTGTGCCGCCGCGTCCGTTTCCGTTGAAGATCCTACGGTCGGGAAGCGGTCCAGCGTCAGTTTGTCCAGGTCAAAGTTAAACACCAAATCCAGCACGCCGCCCAAATCCTTATAGGCAAAAGACGTGGTGAATTTTTCGTTGTTGAGCAACCCCGTCAGGGAATTGCAGGAAATGTCCGCCAAGGATTTAATGACGATGCTGCCCGTCAGGTTGGACATGGTCAGCGGGTCATACTGCAGGGTCAGCTTATTCAGATTGATGGTGCCGCTGACGTCCTGCCCGTCGTTTTTGTCCGTAGCCTTGAGGCTGCCGGTAATGCTGCCGCCGATGGAATAGCCGGAGAGCATTTCGGCCATTTGGGCCACCTGCTGCAGGTTGACGTTAATGTCGGCAGACATGTTATACGTCGGGGCCGCTCCCCCCCAGCCCGCATTGCCGGCCACCGTAACGGCGGAGTCGGACAGGGACAGGCGAGCCTGCTTAATAACGGCGGAAGATGTTTCCATATTGGCTTCGGCCGAGGCGGCAAAATTAATGTCGGGCAGTACAAAGGCGGGCAGATCCGGCAGAATGTCGGACAGGGCCGTATTGGACACGCCGGACACTTTGCCCGTCAAGTCCACGACGGGAGCGTTAAAGTTTTTCGCGCTGCCGCTGACGGAGAAAAGAATGTTTTTATAATTCATCGTCAGGCTTTTAAGCACGGCCTGCGCTTTTTCCAGGTCCATGCCCGCCAGGTTGGCCTGCAGTTGCATGTCAAAAGGCACGGTAACGGCCAGGCCGGCGGCGTCCTGGTAATCGGTGGTGAAGGACAGCGCCACGTCAAAGGCTTCGTCCAAATTAAAGCCCGTGATTTCCAGGTTGACGTTGGTTAAGGACGCGTCCATACCGCTTTGCGCGTCCTTGTAATAGAAATTGCAGTCCGTGGCGTAAATGCGCTGCGCCATCAGCGAAAAACCGGACGCGGAAGAAGAAGTTTCTTCCGTCTGGGCCGGGGTTTCTTCGGACGAGGCGGGAATGAGGTCGGCAAAGTTAAACTGTCCGTCTTTGTTTTTGCTGACGTTTACGTCCAGCCCTTCCAGCCCCACGGTGCTGATTTCTATGCGCTTTTTGAAAAGGGGTTTCAAAGCGATTTTAACCACCGCTTTATCGGCTTTGACGAAGGTGCCGTTGTCAAACGTCGTCGGTTCGGATACGGCAAAATCGTCCAGCGTTACGCCGATGAGGTTCAGCGATACGTCGCTGAACGTCACCTCGCGGTTAAGCGTCTGCTGGGCGTACTGCTGCGCCATGGCTTTCAGCTTCTCCGGCGGGAACATGATGCGCAGCGTAATCACCGCCGCGATCAGCAGTATGACGGCCAAAACCGCCAATACCAGAATGATTTTCAGTAGTTTTTTCATAGTTAAATTATAACACTTTCTCAATGTTTTCTTATCGGTGAATTCTATAATAACTCCAAAAAAACCGGACTTTTCAGTCCGGTTAAATTTATTTTTTGCGGTCTTTAAAGTCGCCCGCGTCTATGACGTTGTCCGGCGGCGGGTTTAAAGAAGCGCGGTATTTGTTGATGTCCTGCTTGATTAAAGCCAGCACCAGCACCATAAACGTGGCGTCGTCTGTAATGCCCAAAAGAGGCATTACGTCGGGCAGAATATCCACGGGGCTGAGCGTATATACCAGGCACAGCAGTGCCACCAAAAATGTTTTCCACGGGAACGGATACCGCCTGCGCAGTACCGCCCAGCACATGGAAAAGAATGTTTTTACGTCGCGCATTTTCCCCTCTCTTTATCCCAACGGCTGTGCTTTCGGACCGGAAGGAAGGCCGGAGAGCGCATTTAAATCCCCTTTGTCCGGCGCTTTCATGCGCAGCACGGTTTCGGTAATGCGCATGGCATAGTCGCCCATGCGTTCAAAACTGTTCAGCACGTCGCCGTAAGCCGTAATGGATTCCGGCGTGGCCGGCTGGCCCTGGGAAATGCGCGTGTTACGTTCATTGCGCAGGGCTTTGCGCATGGCGTTGAGTTCGTCTTCATTTTTAACCGCCGTTTTAAACATGGACGCCGTTTCCGCCGCCTGCGGATTGGGGAACTGCAGTATGGCCAGGCGCGTATTTTTAATAATGCGCTTGGCCTGTTTGGCCATAC
>DWVB01000028.1 GCA_019120455.1 Candidatus Avelusimicrobium excrementipullorum | reverse complement strand
GGCGTCGCGTTTGGAGGTAATCCAGTAGTTCATCGTATCACAGGCGACGAGTTTGGGATTTTTCACCTGTTTTAAAACGGACAGCTGCAGCTCCGGGTCAATATTGGCCAGAAACACCGCTTTGGCTTCTTTTTGCTCCGGCGTAAGTACGGGATTGAAGTCCTGAAATACATTTAAATCCGTGAATTTGGTGACGGCGTTTTTAAGATCCTTGTCGTAACTGCCGCCCCAGTGGAAAGTTTTGCCCTCTTTTACCTGAAGGCCGTCCAAATTAACGTCGCGTTTTTTAAACGGGGCGCGGTCCTTGGCCGAGAAATCCGTGCCTACCACGGCCACGATGGCCGGATCGGCAAAGTAACTGGCGGAAATGGACGAATAACTGGCCGCCCCGCCCAGCACACGCTCGGCGCGGCCGTGGGCATTTTCCACGGAGTCAAAGGCAACGGAGCCTACCACAAGCACTTTATTTTTCACGGTTTAAGCCTGTTCGTTTAAGTAAGTTTTGATTTCCACGCGGTTGTTGAAATCGTCAAAGAAAGCCTGTTGGGCCGTTTCCATTTTGGTTTCAAACAACTGTTTTTCAAAGTCTTTTTTGTTTTCTTCAAATCCGTCCATGCTGCCGTTTTGGATTTGATAGGAAAAGCGCACTTCTTCCGGCGTGAGCTTGTAAAAAGAGTACAAAGCCATGCGGAAGCGGTCGGCCAGTTTGCTGCGGCGGATTTGTTTTTCAAATTCCATCGGCGTAACGCCCAGCTGGTGGCGCAGGGCATATTCATAGGCGGTTTTGTTAAACTGGCCGTTTTGGTTAAAAGCGGGGGAAGAATGAATTTCCAGCGCCAACTCATAATCGGCCACGTCCAGGCCGAACTGCTTGGCCGCCTGCACCAGCACTTCTTCGCTGATCAGCGCGCTGAGTACCTGCTGATTGAGGTATTTGGTCATTTCTTCGTCCACATCTACGCCGTTGTTGCGCAAAACGCGCGCCTGGGCGTCGGAGGCTTTGTAGAGGTCGCGGTACGTAATGGGTTGGGAGCCGACCATGGCCACATTGCTGCTAAACGAGCCGCGGCGGTAGGAATCCAGCCCGATATATCCGATGCTGCCGATGAAAAACGCCAGCGTGATAATTAAAATAGCCTTTTTATATTTAATCAGAAAAGAAATCATGCGTTGCAGGCTCCTTTATTTGTCTTCTTCGTCTTCTTTAACGTCGTCCTCGGCAGATTTTTCCCCGCCGATTTTGCACAGACCTTCAATGCGTCCGCCTTCTTCCACAATCATTTTTTGGGCGCGGATATCGCCTTTGACGGAGGCTTTGGCCAGCACTTCCACCATTTCGGCGCAGACATTGCCTTCAATGTCGCCGCCGCAGACCACGGTCTGGCCCGTCACATCGCCGATGATTTTGCCGCCTTCTCCCACGATGACCTGGCGCGCATTGTCCACCGAGCCTTCCAGCTTGCCGTCCACACGCAGAGAACCCTGCACGCTTAAGGTGCCCTGGAAATAACATTCCGCGCTGACGACGGAGAAATGTTCGCCGGACGCGAAGTCAGAGTCTTTCTTTAAAAATCCCATACTTCCTCCCGAAATTTATTTGAAATAGTCCCTCGGATTGACGGGTCTGCCGTCTTTCCATACTTCATAATGCAAATGCGTTCCCGTGCTGCGGCCCGTGGTGCCCATAAAAGCGATTTGCTGGCCGCGCTTGACCACGTCGCCCGGTTTTACTTTAATCCCCGTGGCGTGTGCGTACAGCGTGGAATAACCAAATCCGTGGTCCACCAGCACCGCCTGCCCGTAGCCGTTTACCCAGCCCGTATGCCGTACTACGCCGTCTGCGGTGACCAAAATGGGGCTGTCGGGCTTGCCGGCAAAATCCAATCCGCTGTGCATCCCCCCGACGGGTTTACCAAACGGGTCGCGCCGATAGCCGAACCCCGAACTGATGCGCGCCGAAGACGGGCGGATGGACGGCGTGGAATGCAGCCCTTCGCGCCGGTTGGCGTAATACCAGGCGATTTCCTGGAAAGAAGCCAGCCGCTCCTGCGCCGTGTCCTGCATGGCGTCTATGTATTTTTCAAATTCTTCCGTATCAAAATCTTTTAAGTCCGAGCCGAACAACTCTTTGGCCCGCTGGTCCTCTTTTTCTTTTTCTTCCAGGCCTTTGGGCAGATTGATAAATTTGCCCCCGGGCATACCCAGCATTTGGCGCATTTGTTTTTCGGTGGTTTGCGTCAGGTCCAGGTATTTGCGGCCGCGTTCCAGCTCGTCGGAAATCAGCTTCATCTTCACGCGCATGAGCTCGTTGTCGGCTTTGGTCAGCTGATAATCGTAACCGCGGCTCCATACCCATAATGCGCCCAGCGTCAGGGCCAGCCACAAAAGCACCAGCACTACCAAGGTCAGCCCCGAGAGCTTAAATTTTCTGGCCATACCCGCCCGCGGCATGAGCATAATGTCCACGCGGTCGGTTAAAAAACGGTTTAGGGAATTTAACTTTCTGCCCATTATTTCTATTCTATCATATTGGGCGGCCGGTCCGGCCCCCGTTGTTTGCGCCGGTTCATCGTTTTTTGCCCTGTGCTTTACTCCGTTTGGGGGCGGGGGGACGGTAAAAATTCAGTATTCCCTGGTATAGGGCGTTGGCAAAGATTTCCCGGCCTTTTGGGCTGAGCACCAGTTCTTCCTGTTCCGGCAAAATCATAAAGGCGTTTTCCACCAAAATGCTGGGCATTTCGGGAATACGCGGGATAAACAGCACATCGTTGGCAATCAGTCCGTTGTCCGGCAGCGGTACCAGGCGGTTGAAAGCCTGATAGACGCTTTCGGCTAGGTCAAAGCTGTGCGGATAGGTGTAATATACCGAGTATCCGCGCGGGGCCGCCAGCGGGTTAACGGTGTCTGGCAAGGCGTTATGGTGCAGGCTGACAAAAATGTGCGCGTCCTGCTCCAGCGCCATGCGGTAGCGCGCGGGCAGATTCATATGGTTATTGCCTTGGCGGGTCATAATGACGGTCGCGCCGGCGGCTTCCAGCTTGGGTTTCAGTGCCTCGGCCAGCGCCAGGTTGGCTTCATATTCCAGCACGCCGCTGGGGCTGACCAGCCCGTCATAAGGAGGCTTGCGTCTGGGGCTGTGCCCCGCGTCTATTAAAATACGCGCGCCGGCCAGGGGTTTGTTTTTTTGAGGCGCAATTTGCGGGCGGTGACGCAGTTCCAGCACGAAATCATTTTCTTCGTAACGGTAGGCGTGTCCCCAGATTTTTTCATTTTCTTTAAAATACAAAACAAATTTAAGCACGCCGTCCTGCGGGCCGCTCCACTCCACGCGGTTCAGTACGGGGCTGGTGGCGTCCAAACTGAAGTTTTCCAAAAATTGCGGCGTATAGTAAAAGGTAATTTCCATGCGGTTGGCAAATTCATGGACGGACACCGGCACTTGCTTGGCATTGTGCCAAAAAACCCGCGTGGATTTTTCATCGGAAAAGGTATGCAGGTCCGCCAGTATATTGGGGCTGTATTTGCCGGCGGAAAAAGGCTCCAGTTTTTTTTCTTCCAGCCAGCCCTTTTCCCCGTTGCCCAGATTTAAACGGTACAGTCCTTTGTCCCGCCCGTCTATCAGGGCCTGGCCGTAGGTGCGGTAATACGGATACAGGCTGCCCTGCTGTACCGGAATTTGCCGCAGTTTATCCCCTTCGGCCGTAATGCGCGCGGGGCGCAGCTCCTGTGTATCCAATACGCGCACCCGCTCCGGCGCGGTGATTTTGGCCTTCGTATCACTGGCCGGATCATAGAGCTGGTAGGTTATTTTAGCGGTGCGGGGTTTTTCTTTGTCGTGTACAATGTATTTGGCGCGGTAGAGCCCGGGCGTGCGTGTGTCCTCTTTCAATTTAATGTTTTTGCCGTGTTTGAGTCCGTCCAGCGCGGCGGTTACCTGGGCATTCGGCGTACCGCGCACGGAAAGATTGACGGTGTCCCCGGGCAGTACCCACAGCGGCTTGGCGGGATAAACTTCCGTTTCGTCAAAGCGGGCTTCCCCTTCAAAATGCGTAATCGGCGTTCCGGGGACGATAATGTGGCGTACGGCCTGATAAATCTGCTGCGGTGTTTGGGCCGTCAGCACAAAGGAAAAAGTCCCCTGCTCCACGGGCAGAAAGGTGATAAAAGTGCCGTTTTTATTGACAGGCACTTTTTGCCCATTAATATCCAGTCCGGCGTTTGGCACATTGAGTTTGCCGAAAAGATACACATTGCGCGCGCCGCGCAGCACCGTCATGTTTTCCTGCGGAAACTGCACGGTAATCGGCGCGTTTTGGGCCTGCGGTCCCTCCATGGCGGGCAAATAGGGCGCCACGGGCAAATCCTGTCCGTGCGCCGTCCAGGCGCAAAAAAAGAGCGCCGCCGCCCAGAAAAGTGTTCTTTTCATGTTACAAAAATGATAACATAAATCTATGACAACGCGCGAGGAAGTGGTTCGTTTTTTAAACGAATATCTGCACAGTGCCGAAATTGCGGACAGCAGCCATAACGGCCTGCAGGTGGAAGGGCGTTCCCGCGTGCGCAAAATTGTGTTTGGCGTATCGGCGGGGCTGGAGTTGTTTAAAAAGGCCCATGCCGCAGGTGCGGATATGATTATTGTGCACCACGGCCTTTTGTGGGGCAGAGAGCAGGCCCTGACGGGCACCTTCGGCCGCCGTGCCGGCTTTTTGCTGCGCCATGACATCAGCCTGCTGGGCTATCATTTGCCTTTGGACAAACATCCGCAAATCGGCCATAATGCACTGCTGCTGCAAAAACTGGGCGCGCAAAACGTGCGTCCGTTCGGCAGCTATCACGGGCAGGATATCGGATTCTGCGGGGAAATCAAGCCTGCGGCTCTGTCTTCCGCGGTGCGCATACTGGAAAAGTTCTGCGGCGCGAAAGCCTTTGTGCTGCCGTTCGGCCCCAAGAAAATTTGCACGGTGGGCGCGGTCAGCGGCGGCGGCTGGAGCATGATTTCCGATGCCGCGGCCCAAAAGCTGGACCTGTTTGTGACGGGGTCTTTGGACGAGCCCGCCCAGGAGCTTTGCCGCGAAGGCGCTTTAAACTGTGCGGCCCTGGGGCATTACAATTCCGAAAAGCCCGGGGTGTGGGCGTTGATGGAGCTGGTAAAAGATCGTTTTAACGTGCAAACGCAATTTATTGATATACAAAATCCAATTTAGGGGGAAACCCATGACCGACGTAAAGAAACTGTTAAAAACCATAGACGGATACCGCGATTTTATCATTGATTTGCAGACGAAAATGACCGCCTGCCCCGCCGTAACACCGCATACCGAAGGCGGTTTGGGCGAAACGGCCAAAGCGCAGGTGCTGCTGGAAACCCTCAAGGCCATGAAATTTGACGAAGTGAAACTGATAGAAGCCAAAGACCCCGCTTCTCCGACGGGAGTCCGCCCCAATATTGTGGCTAAATATTACGGGGAAAACCGCCAAAAAACCTTGTGGGTCATGGCGCATATGGACGTGGTGCCGGCAGGCGATTTGGCCGCGTGGAAAACCGACCCGTTTAAAGCCGTGGTCAAGGGCGACAAAATTTACGGCCGCGGGACGGAAGACAACCAGCAGGGGCTGGTGTCGGGCTTGTTGGCCGTCAAAGCAATGATGGACGCAGGCGTACGCCCGCCCGTCAATTACGGTTTGCTTTTTAATGCCGATGAAGAAGTGGGCAGTGATTACGGTATTATTACCATACTTAAAAAACACGGCAAGCTGTTCGGCAAAGACGACAGCTTTATCGTGCCGGACGGCGGCAACGCCAAAGGGGACATGGTGGAAGTCGCCGAAAAAAACTTGTTGTGGCTCAAGGTCACCGTTACCGGCAAAACCACCCACGCTTCCACGCCGCAGAACGGCAACAATGCTTTTGTGGCGGCGGCGCATCTGGTGGTGGCGCTGCGGGATTTGTACAAGAAATTTAACAAAAAAGACCGCCTCTTTGACGTGCCTTACAGCGTGTTTGAGCCGACCAAACATGAGCCGAATGTGCCCAATGTCAATACCATCCCCGGACAGGATGTTTTCTATGTGGACTGCCGCGTATTGCCCTGCTACACCAACAAGCAGGTTATAGACGAAGCCAATAAAATCGCCAAAGCCGTGGCCAAAAAATTTAAAGTAAGCATTACCGTGCAGGATATCATCAATGAAAGCTCCAGGCCGACGGATAAAAATGCGCCCGTTGTCAAACTCTTGGCCAAGTATGTCAAAGAAGTATACCGCAACCAACCCAAAATCCAGGGTGTGGGCGGCGGTACGGTGGCTTCTTTTCTGCGCAATGCGGGTTTTCCGGCCGTGGTGTATTCCAAGCTGGATGAAATGATGCACCAGCCTAACGAATATTCCAGCATCAAAAATACCATCGGTGACGCCAAAGTGTTTCTGCTGGCGGCGCTGAATTTAAAATAAGGCGGGCTTATGAAAAAAGGTTTTACCGTGGTGGAAGTAGTGGTTACGTTAATTGTGTTTGCCGTGCTTTTGGGGCTGACGGTGCCTAAGTTTATCACTTTGGTGCATAAAGCCCGCGAAGGCAGCACCAAACACCAGCTGGTGCGCCTGCGCAGCGCCATCGCGGCGTATTACGGGGAAAACCAGGGCGTTTATCCCACGGATGATTTAAGCAGCCTGGTGCCCAAATACATAGAGGCCATTCCGCCGGCCGACGTGCCCGGTTTTAAGCCCACCAATAAAGTGACTTCCGGCACGTATGAGCAGGCGTTTGACAAAACCGGCGGCTGGGCGTATGTCAGCGATTCTTCCGATCCGCGGTTTGGCGAGGTGTTTGTAAACACGGACAAAGAAGACAGCTACGGCAAAGCCTGGAATACGCACTGATTTAAAGCCTCCGCCTTGGGCGGGGGCTCTTTTTGTCATAAGGAGAAGCTCATGGAAGGACTGATTTTATTTTTTTCGGCGCTGTTTGGTCTGATTATCGGCAGTTTTTTAAATGTTTGCATTTACCGCATTCCGCAAAATAAATCCATTGTGTGGCCGCCGTCTTTTTGCCCCAAATGCGGCGCGCATATCAAATTTTATGACAATATTCCCGTCATCAGTTATATTCTTTTGTGGGGGAAATGCCGCCGCTGCAAAGCCCCGATTTCCTGCCAATATCCCATCGTGGAAGCGCTGACCGGTCTGCTGACCGTGCTGTTTGTGTGGCGCTGGGGGCTGAGCGGCTGGACGGCGGTGCTGCTTACGGCGGTGTACTGTCTGATTATTTTGTCCGTCATTGATTTGGAACTGATGATTATTCCGGACCGGTTTTCGTTGGGTCTGATCGTGCTGGGGCTGGCATTTTGCTGGCTGAACCCGAACTTTGACGGCAGCGGCTGGAGCCGTTTGCTGCAAAGTTTTACGGGGGCCGCCGTCGGATTTTTCGGTACGCTGGCCGTGGCGGTGCTGGGCACGCTGATGTTTAAGAAAGAAGCCATGGGCGGTGGCGACGTAAAACTGATGGGCGGCATCGGCGCGTTTATCGGCTGGGAAGGCGTGATTACCACCATTGTCTTTGCCTCCGTGCTGGGGCTGGTGTATTCGGTGTTTCTGATGATTTTTAAGGGGAAAGGCCGCGGCGACGCCATTCCTTTCGGCCCCTTTTTAAGCGCGGGCGCGCTGATTAATTTGTTTTACCTGGTGCGTCCCGAAATGCTGGCCATACGGCTTTAATAAATGTAATGGAAATCGGATAACAAATAAGCGCGGGATAAAATCCCGCGCTTATTCTCTGGGGAAATGTAGCGGTATATCGGCTTTTCGGACACTCCCGCAGGAGTGTTTCAGTAAGAAAAGAGAGTAAGAAAAAACCCGCTTTTAGCGGGTTTTTAACGGAAGAAAATTTTATTTTGGCCAGGTTTCCAAGCGTTGTGCCAACTGCTTAAATGCCTTGCCGCGATGGCTGACAGCGTTTTTTTCTTTTTCGGTCATTTCCGCCAGGGTTTTGCGGGTGCCGGCCACAATAAACAAAGGGTCATAGCCGAAGCCGTTTTCCCCGCGGTATCCAAAACCGATAAACCCGTCCAGCGCGCCTTCAAAATCCATCACCTGGCCCTGCGGCGTGGCCAAACAGGCCACCGTGCGGAAACGCGCCGCGCGTTTGCCTAAAAACAGCCCTTCCAGTTCGCCCAAGAGTTTGCGGTTGTTGTCGTCCGCGTCGGCGTGTTCGCCCGCGTAGCGCGCCGTGCGTACGCCGGGCCGGCCGTTTAAAAACTCCACTTCCAGGCCCGTATCATCCGAAACGGCGGGCAGGCCCGTTTCTTTGGCCGCGTATACAGCTTTGATTTTGGCGTTTTCTTCCAGCGTGCGTCCCGTTTCTTCCGGCAGTTTCAAACCGCCCACACCGTCCAGGCTGACGTATTCAATATCCTCCCCCGCTTTGGTTTTGCGGGGGAGGATATCGGTAATTTCTTTGAATTTATGTTCGTTGCCTGTGGCGATGAGAATTTTCATGTTATTTGCCGGAAACGTTCATTTGGGCCACCTGCTGTACCAGGTTCAGCGCCACTTTGTAAGCCTTGAACATGTCTTCTTCGCTGAGCCATTCGGTAAACGCATGCGGGTTGTTCTGGCCCGTGAATACGGTGTATCCGCCGAAACCGTGTTTTGCCATAATCATGGCCGAGGTGGTGCCGGCGCGTTCTTTTTTCGGGTTCGGCGTGACGCCCGCGTCTTTCATGGCGGCGGTCAGCAGGCCGAGGGCTTCGGGTTTTACGCCGTATTCCACATTTTCATACTGCTTGGTGACTTCTACTTTGATAGCTACGTCCAAAGCCTTCGCCAAGCTGTCGGCCGCATGCTGAATACGCTGCAGATAGCGCTGGCCTTCCTGCTGGTCAAAGTAGCGCAGACGGAAATCTACCATATGAATGTTGTCGGCGGCATTGTATTCAATGTGATGCGGTTCCACATAACCCTGCGTGCCGGTGCTGTTGTTGGGCAAGTTCTGAGACGGAGCTGCATTGGCGATCAAATCGGCAATGGGTTTGGCCGAGTTGCGGTAACCGTTTTCGGCTGCATAAGACTGGTGCCCGTTAATGCCTTGGGCCGTGACTACCACGCGGTCGGCCGAGAAATTGCCGATGACCACTTCGCCGTTTACGCCGCCATCGAAATCATAAGCATAATCGGGATGATAATATTTCAGTTCCAGGCGTTCGGCGCTGCGGCCCACGTCTTCATTGGGAGTAATGACGATTTGAATGGGGCCGTGCGGCAGTTTCGGGTTTTCGGCCAACGTCTGCAGCAGGGTGACCACAATGGTCACACCGGCTTTGTCGTCGGCGCCCAAGTTGGTGGTACCGTCGGAAGTGACGATGGTTTTGCCGATCATGTTGCGCAGATACGGGTCGCTGTTAAAATCAATGACGTGGCCGTTTTTGAGCTGAATGGGCTGGCCGTCGTAATTTTTAATGACTTGCGGTTTGACGCCTACGCCGATGATATCGGGCGTGGTGTCATAGTGGGCGCTGATACCCAAAATAGGGGCGTTTTTTTTATTTAAATTAGACGGGATATTGACGTAAATATACTTGTCGGCGGAAAAATGGGTCGGAAAACCGAAGGCCTTGATGTCTTCGTATAAAGCCTGGGCCATTTTTTCCTGTCCCGGGGTTATCCATTCGGCGTTTACGTCGCTCATGCTGTCAATTTGTACGTATTTGACAAAGCGCGGAATCATGCCCGCGCGGTACTTGTCGGCAATATTGCTTTTTGCAAAGGCCGCGCCTGCACTGAGCAGCAACGCCAGCGCTACGGGCCATGCCAATAGTTTTCTCATAAGTTTTCTCCTGTTGTGAAAATGAGCAAAGCTGCGCGATCCTGTTCTTTCACCATTTTATTGTAATTAATGGCTTTTCTTGTTCACAAGGGCCAAAAGACCCAGGGAAAATATGGGCCCGCACAGGCATAAAAAACCCCCGCCGGAAACGGACGGGGGCAGGCGAAAGGGACGGACGGTCAGCCGGCGCTTTGGGCGGGCCAGTCCGCCGTCAGCGTCAGCAACGTGCGCAGGGCGGCTTCCATGACGTCTGCGTCGGCGTATTCCAGCTCCGTGCCGCTGTTGAACGAACCGTTAAACAGCCCGATGGCAGGCAGACCGCCGGCCGTCAGCGCGGCGGCAGGGCCCCCGTGGTCGCGTCTGGGTACGGGGACCGGCGTAATTTCTTCTTTCTGCATGGCCTCTTGCAGTTGGGCCGGCATTTGGGGTGGCAACGAAGGGCGGAGATTTTTGGCCCCGTCGGTAAATGTTAACTTTTCGCTTTTGCGTTTGGGATAAAGCGATTTGACCGTGTTAAACGACTGGTTTACCAGATCGGTCAGTTCCTGCAGTTCCTGGTCGGTAAAAGCATGAATTTCCCCTTTGACGGTGCTGGTATTTCCGTTATGCGTGATGTCATTGACCCAAATAAATCCGCGGTTTCCGGCGGTGGTTTCGGGCCGGCGTTGGCGCGGCAGCAGGGTGTGGAAATCGGCCGCCATGAGCAGATTGTCTGCAAAATCCGAATACATGGCATTGCCCGGGTCCTGCGTGCGATCCCCTTCAAACACGGCGGTAAAATAGCGGACGTTGAAGTTTTCGGAAGTATATTCTCCCGTATTTCCCGCACCGAGCACAAAGGCGTAATCCGCTCCCAGCCCGGCCGGCTGCAGCGCGTCCGTGCCGCGGCCGTTTAGCGTGTCGGGAATAAAAAGCAGTTTTACGGGGCCGTGCGCCACGGAAGTATTGCCCAGCAGATAATCTGCATATGTCAGCAATACGGCGGCGCCCGCTTTGGCGTCCGCACCCAGCACCGTGCCGCCGGAGGCGGTAATTAAATCATGCGTCCGCGCCGACATCAGCTGCGGGCTGTTGTACTGGGTCAGGCGCACGTTGGCCTGCGGATTAATGATAATATCCCCGCCGTTGTATTTGGCGTGTACCTGCGGCTTGACGTCTTTGCCGGACAGGGCGGGCGTGGTGTCCATCGGGGCCGCAAAAAGCAGCGTCGGCAGCGTGTTGGCGGAAGTGGACGGTATGTCCGCCGTGACGGCGCCGTTTTTGGACACGGTAACATTTTGTGCGCCGATGCGTTTTAAATCTTTGGCCAGTTTTTTGGCAAAAGCGGTTTGGCCTTTGCTGGAAGGAACTTTATCCGTGTCCGTTCCGGCCTGGGTGTCGTAAGTGACGTAGTCGGTCAGTCTTTCCGTCAGTTTGGTTTTGGCGTCCTGTTTGTCATAACGCGTGACGGCTTTCCAGTTTTGCTGTGCGGCCGCCGCCAGCGGCAATAACGTGCACAGCGCAAAAAGCAAAGATTTTTTCATAAGCTCCTCCCGTTTGGAGTAATTGACACCGCCCCACAGAACGGGGCGGTGCGTATAAAGTCCGTTAAGCCAAATCCGCCAGCGCGGCCTGCGCCTGCGTGAGCAGGGTTTGCGCGGCGGCCAGTTCGGCCTTGGTTTTATCTATTTGTTCCTGCGGCGCGTTTTTGATAAAGTTTTCCTGCGCCAGACGCGCTTGGCGCGAGGCGATGTTGGCCTGCGCGGCGGCGATGTCTTTTTCCAGGCGTTTCTTTTCTTTGTCAAAGTCAATCAGGCCCGTCAGCGGCACATAAATAGCGATATTGCCGTAAGTGGCCGTGGCGGTCTGTTTGGGCTTGGACAAATCCGCGCCGCTTTGCAGTTCGTCCAGTTTGGCCATCAGTTTGATGTATCCTTCATACTGGCGGGCGACGGACAGCTCCGCTTCGTCTTTGGCCGAGAGCAGAGCCTTGATTTTCAGCCCGGGCGGCACATTGAACTGCGCGCGTATGGTGCGGATTTCTTTGGTAATTCCCTGTACGGTCTGCATTTTTTTGACCGCTTCGGGGTCTAATAGCGACGCGTCAAATTCGGGATATTTCTGCTGCAGCAAAAATTCCTCTTTTTCGTCCACATACGGGCGCAGGCTGGCCGCGATTTCTTCGGTAATAAACGGAATCAGCGGGTGCAGGGCCTTGAGCGTGCCGTACAGGATATTGACGCACAGCGCCATGACGTATTCTTTTTCATCGGTTTGAAAGCGCTGTTTGGCCAGCTCAATATACCAGTCGCAGAAATCGCCCCACAAAAAGTGATACAGCGTGTTGGCGGTCAGAGCGAGGTTGTATTTCTCTATGCCTTCGCGCGCGGTTTTTATCGCGTTTTCATAGCGGTCCAAAATCCACCGGTCGGCCAGCTCCTTGGCTTCTTTGGGCATGGCCAGCGGGCCTTTTATCCCTTCCATGTTCATCAGGATAAAGCGCGAAGCATTGTAAAGCTTATTGCAGAAATTGCGCGCGCCGGTGATGCTTTCTTCGGCGTAGGGGATATCCTTGCCCGGCACCGCCTGCATCAGCAGCGAAAAGCGCACCGCGTCCGTGCCGTATTTGGCGGTCATGTCCAGCGGGTCAATAACATTGCCCAGCGACTTGGACATTTTCTTGCCGCGTTTGTCGCGCACGATACCGTTTAAAAATACGTCTTTGAACGGCAGCCGGCCTTTAAATTCCAACCCCATCATCACCATGCGGGCCACCCACAGGTACAAAATTTCATAGCCCGTTACCATGGACGTGGTGGGATAGAAATAGTTGAGTTCTTCGGTTTCGTCCGGCCAGCCAAAAACGGACATCGGCCACAGGGCCGAAGAAAACCAGGTGTCCAGCACATCGGGGTCCTGCACCAGGTCGTGGCCGTGGCAGTGCGGGCACTGCGCCGGTTTTTCAAAAGACACAATGGGCTGCGCGCCGTCTTCAAAAGACACTTTGGTCAGCTGTTCTTTGCCCTGTTTGTCCGTGGCAAAGGTCAGCCCTTTGGCGCTGCAGCGGCGGCAGTACCACACGGGGATGCGGTGCCCCCACCAAATTTGACGGGAAATGCACCAGTCCTGTATGTTTTTAAGCCAGTTGACAAACGGGGTTTTCCAGCTGGCGGGGTGGAACTGCAG
>DWVB01000027.1 GCA_019120455.1 Candidatus Avelusimicrobium excrementipullorum | reverse complement strand
CGCCGCCGCCGGACGGGAATTTTTTGCCGGCGATGTTTGCCCGTAACCGCCGCATTATGGAAAAACGCCTGCGCGAAACATACGGCGAGATGTCCGCCGTTGCTTTGGCCGAGCTGACCGAAATGTACCGCTCCCGCGCCATGACGGCGGCCCGCGGGGCTGCTTCCCCGCAGGAACTGGCGCAGAATTTGCGGCAGCTGCAACAGTGGCAAAACGAACAAATCAATGCCTTTATTGCCGCCCGCACCGCAAACACCCGTTTAAAACCCGATGATACATTGCTTTCGCAGGCGCGCACCCATCTGCAGCACAGAAGCGGGGATTTCCTGTCCCGTTTGGCTTTTGATTACGGGGAAGAAACCGCCGCGCGCTGCCGGCCCGTGCTGGACGGAGCCGTGGAACAATATTTACAGGCCCTGGCTTCCGCACCGAACGAAGAAACCTTAAATGCCGATCTGGCGCGCGCCGAACAGCAGGCGGCCGAGCAAATTTCGCTTATTGTCCGCCAGACGGGGGATCCGCTGGGCGTAACGCCGGAAACGGATATCTCGGCCTGGCGCGCGGAGCTGATTGCCGCACACCAAGACCTGGAAAAACAAGTGGAAAAACTTTACGGCAAAGAGGCCGTTCTGCAGATGCGGGAAGTGTTTAACCGCTATTTGGACGAGTCTGTTGCCGCCCTGGAGGAAAACACCCGATTAAGCCGTAAAAAACGCGAACTGGAACATTTGCGCGAACACTACGCCGACCGCCTTTTAGAGCTTCAGGCGCGCTGGAATGCGGCGCGGGCGGAGCGCGCGCCGGTTTCTTCCTCCCGCTAAACGCGGCGGGGGTGTTTTGCTAAAATATATTTATGAATACAAACCGTCGCTTTGTTTACGTTGTACTTATTGTTATTTTATTGTTGGTTATGGCCGTGGCCTTTATGGCCCGTCCGGCCCGCAAAACCGCGCCTGCCGCGTCTGCTGTTCCCGCGCCATCTGCGGCGCCTGCTTCTGCCGAGCCTTCCGCGCCGCCGGTGGACTTTACCTCTATGCTCTCCTCTCCGAACGGGGACATCCCTTCCGCCCGTGATATTTTAACCCGTCCGCCTACAGAACGGCAAACGCCCTCCCCGTCAGTGAGTCACTCGTCTGTGTCTTTGACGGGTGCTTTGCCGCAGGGAAATTACGCTTCGGCCGCAGGCCGCGCGCCACTGCCTTCGGTGCCTTCCGGACGGACATCCGCCGCAGGCTCACCCCGTCGCTCCGGCGGTGCGGCGGCCGGTTACACCGCTCCGGCGGTTTCTTCGTTCGGCTCCGTATCAGGCGGAGGACGCTCTTATCCTTCTTCTTATAACGGTGGAGGTCTTCCGACGTCTGCGCGGGAAGAAGCGCAAGCCCGGGCGGACATTTTTTCTCCGTTTACGGCGCGCATGACGCGGCGGGAGCAAACGGCGTTAAACCAAAAACTCCAAAATTTTTCGGCGGGGCTGGAGCGGGCGATTGCCTCTGCGGTGTTGCCCAAAAGCAAGCGTGAGCAAAATATAGAAAAATACCTGGCCCGCGCCCGCGGGGAGGCGCCCGTCATGGACGGCGGCGTATATGCCGCCGGTCAGCGCCAGGCCGGAGGCGGAACGGAAGAAGTGATGCAGCAGCTGGCGGCCCAGTCCAAAAGCATTGTGGACAATGTGCGTGGCAGTTACGGTGACGGCGCGGCCGAAGAAGCGCAAAGCATTATGAATGATTTTCAGTCGGAAATGGCCGAAACTTTAAATGCCCCCGGCGATCCGGAAGAAAAAAATATCAAGGCCCAGGCCGTCAATAATAAATACAGCCAGAAACTTCAGCAGCTCAATAACGAGCAGTCTTTAAATAAAATGGCCGAACAGCTGCGTGCGCAGAACGAGGAATATTTACAAAAAATCGGCGAAACTTACGGCCCGCAGACCGAAACGGCCATGCGGCCTTTGTTGGAAGATTTTGCCAATAAACGCATGCAGATTTGGGCCACGCCGCAAAGCGAGGAGGCGGCCCTGGCGCAGAACCTGGCGCTGGACGAGCAGCTGCGCAAAGAGCAGGAGCGTATCGTCAAAGAAACCGCGCCGGAAACGTCCGCGGGTAATTTGACCGCTTTGCAAAATGAATTAACCAAAGAGCGTATTTTGGAGGAGTCACGCAAAGCGGAAGCGGGGGAATCTTTTTCGCCCGTTTATCGGGAAAGTGAGCAGGTGCGCGCCCAAAACGAAGCGGCCTGGAAAAAAGAAGGGGAAGAAATTGTAAAAGGTTTTGAGGCCCTGGGGCCGGAGGCCGCCGCCGAGGCCCGTCGCCAGATGGACAGCCTGCTGGCCTACCGCCGCCAGCTGCGGCAGGAAGCGGCGGAAAAAGGGTTAAGCGTGGCGGAAGTGACGCGTTTGGATATGGAAGCGACGGAAAAAGCCAACGAAGCGTTAAATCAGACGCGCATGCAGGGCATGGAAAGCAAACTGAACGGAGATTATGAGAAGCAGTTTGAACAGGTGCCGGAAGATTTTAAAAAAGAAGTGCGTCCCATTTGGGAAAAGTACAATAAACAGCGTGCCGCGCTGGCTGTGGAAGTAACTGACCAAAAAACGTATCAGGCCCGCATGCAGCAGCTGGCCGAACAGGAAACCCAGGAACTGCAGGCGGCACAGCAGGCTTACATTTCCGCACAACAGCAGTAAAAATAGCTGTGCAGGACCTCCGGCAGATATTCTAAAAACTCCCCGAGCCAGAGCCCGGGGAGTTTTTATAGGTGGGGGTTAGAAGTACAAGTCCCGCTTGCCCGCTTTGATTTTGGACAGATTTTCGTCTATCATTTGGCGTATGGGCGTGCCTTGCTGAAAGTTTTCTTTCGTGGTGCTTTCAATCAGCGCATAGCCCTTGGCCTTCAATGCGGCGGGGGCAAAGTCCTCCAAATATTCCGCAAAGGTAAACATGGCATTGGGCAGGCAGTGTTTTTTAATCAGCCCGGGTTTGGCCATATCCATAAAGTCTTTGCCTACGCGCCCCAGACGGTAACAGCCCGTGCAGAAAGAAGGCATGTGTTTGGCTTCCACGATGGCGTCTATCACTTCGGCCAGGCTGCGGTCGTCGGTCAGCGTGAACTGGCTGCCGTTCTGTTTGTCATACGAATATCCGCCCGGATTGACGCGCGACGCGGCCGAAATCTGCGATACGCCCAGCTCCAGGCAGGCGTTGCGCATGGCGGGGGATTCGCGCGTGCTTAAAATAATGCCCGTGTACGGCACCGCCAGACGGATAACGGCTACGACTTTTTTAAAGTCGTCATCGGTCAGCTGGTACGGCGGGTGCAGGCTGAAGTCGGAGCCTTCGGCGGGCTCTATGCGCGGAATGGAAATGGTGTGCGGTCCCACGCCGTAGGTTTTGTCCAGGTAAAACGCATGTTCCAGGGTGGCCAAAATTTCATATTTATAATCATACAAGCCCAGCAAAGGGCCGATGCCTACGTCGTTGATACCGGCTTTTAAGGCGCGGTCCATGGCGTCTAAACGGAACTGGTAATCTTTTTTGGCGCCGGCCAAGTGGAGCTTTTTGTAGGTTTCCTGATGATAGGTTTCCTGGAAAAGCTGATAGGTGCCGATGCCGCATTTTTTGAGTTCTTCAAATTCTTCCTGCACCAACGGCGCAATATTGACGTTGACGCGGCGGATATTCTGTCCGTTCCAGCGCGTTTCGTAAATAGCTTTGATGCTGTCGTATACATATTGCAGGCCGCCGCCCGGGTATGCTTCGCCCGCCACCATAAGAATGCGCTTGTGGCCCTGCTTGAGCAGTTCGGTTACTTCCTGGTGTATTTCTTCGCGGGTGCTGGCATGGCGTTTGAGCGCGGTGTTGCTTTTGCGAAAAGCGCAGTAAATACATTCATTGGTGCAAATGTTGGAAATATATAAAGGGGCAAACAAAACAATGCGGTTGCCGTAGATGGCTTCTTTCACGTATTTTGCCGCGTCAAAAAGCCGCTGCATGAGTTTTTCGTCGGTAATATTTAGCAGTACCGCCGCTTCCTGCAGGGTAATGCCGTGCAATTTTTTGGCTTTGTCCAGAATTTCCGTCACTTCGGCGTCCGTATGGGAGCGAGCTTCTTCCAAAGTTCGTTGCAGTTTTTCGTCATCAATAATCATATTTATATGATAGCACTTTTGAAGCGGCTCGGTCGGAAGAGCTGTTTTTTGGTTTGAGAAGGTCCTTTTAAAATTTATTCTGCTTGACTTGTT
>DWVB01000026.1 GCA_019120455.1 Candidatus Avelusimicrobium excrementipullorum | reverse complement strand
ATCAGTCCGATTTGCAAACCAAGCAGCCACAGCCAATAGGGCCAAAATTCCGCCCGTCCGGCTCTGCCTTTGAAATCAAAGACATGCTCCAACGGCCCGGTCAGATAGGGGAGAATGGATTTCATGCCTGGTTTCCTCCTTGATGAATAAGATCTTCGGTTTCCCGCATGGCCTGCAGGGTGGTGTCCAGTAGTTTGTCCAGCTCCCAGCCCAGCATGTCCGCGCCCTGTTTTATCACGTCGCGCGAACAGCCGGCGGCGAATTTTTTATCCTTAAATTTTTTCTTTAGGCTGGACAGCTCCATATCTTTACAGCTTTTGGACGGGCGCATACGCGCCGCCGCCTGGATAAGGCCGGTCAGCTCGTCTGCGGCGAAAAGCACTTTTTCCATTTCGTCTTCGGGTTTTACGTCGCACACCAGGCCGTAGCCGTGGCTGCATACGGCGTGCACCAGCTCCGGCTCCGCTCCGATTTCCGCCAGTAACTGCGGAGCCTTTTGGCAGTGCTGTTGCGGGAACTGTTCAAAATCTATGTCGTGCAGCAGGCCGCACATGGCCCAAAAATCCGCTTCCCGGGCGCGGCCCAGGTGTTCGGCGTACCAGCGCATGACGGCTTCCACCGTCAGCGCGTGCAGGAGGTGGAACGGCTCCTGATTGTATTTTTTGAGCAGGGCCAGCGCCTGCTCCCGCGTGATGTTTGTGTGGGGCATAAAAACTCCTGTAAGTTAAAACGGCAGCGCCGTGTATTCGTCCTGCATAAACAAAAGTACGCTGGGGTCCTGAAACATGGCGTCTTTTAAAAATTTTTTCTTCAGGCTCGGGCGTACGGTGGTGGCGCTGTAAATAGCCTTGTTATACAGCGGAAAATAAGCCCTCAAAGCCGGATACTTGCCCAGGCTGCCCGCTATGGCAAAAGGGTGGTAACGGCGCAGCTGCTCCGTCATGCGGGCGTTTAATTCGGTCCGTTTTTCTGCGTCGCCTCCGTCCTCGCCAAACCCGTCTATCACTTTGAGCAAAATGGGGAAGCCCGCGGCGTTTAACAAATCCGCCGTTTCCCCCCCGTCCGTTTCAAAAAGCATACGCCGCGGAGAAACGTTAAACTGTGCCGCCAGGGCTTTTAATTCGTCTATATCCTGCGGCGTCAGGTCGGTTTTTAAATCAATCCAATAGGTCTTGCCCGCCGGATTTTCTACGGCTTCAAATAGAGCGGAAAGAGGAATGGCCCGGTCAAAGTGTTCCTCGTCGTGGGCCAGCATCAGCCGCCCGTTTACGCGGTTTAAATCCACTTCAAATCCTTCAAAATCTTGGTCTTTTGCTTCTGCGCGGCGTACGGAGTTGACCGCGTGCACCAGGTGCACCTGCGGACGGGTGGCCAAAGAGGCGATTTCCGACTGCGGGGCCAGCGTCTGCGGCAGCGGGCGCATTTGGATTTTTACATAAATAAACATAGCGGCGGAATATATGACGGCCAGGCCAATCAGGCCGAGCAGGCAGTAACACAGTTTTTTCATATTTTTATTCTAGCACTTTCATTTAAAAGAACACAAAAAACCGCCCGCTTTATGCGGGCGGTCATATGGCCGCAAAAATACTTATTTGGCCGCGCCAAAGCGGTTTTGGCCCGGTGTGGAAGGCAGCACCCAAAATACCAGCAATACAATCCAGCCGATGACCGGCAGAAAATACAGCAGCCACCACCAGCCGCTGCGGTCCGTATCGTGCAGGCGGCGCGCGCCGATGCCCACTACGGGCAGTATCATGGCCAGTGAGTATAATATGGAAACTATCCAAAACAGGGTGCCGATAAAATTATCCATTATGCTCAGCTGATTCAGCACGACGGCAATGATAGTCAGGAGAAGCACGAATATCCAGAACTGTTTGCGGCTGGCCCGTCCTTCAAAATTGACGTAATTTTTGGTAATTACATCCATAAAATATGTTTTAAAAACATTCATATTATCCCTCCCTTTACATACTACACATTTACTATAGCATTTTTGGGAGTAAAGTAAAGGCTGTAATAGGGTTAGAGCGAGTTACGGGGTGGGCGGCGTTTGGCATACGTCTATCCACGGCGCGCCGGTTAATTGCTGCAGTTCCTGCGGGGTCAGACGCAGTGCGTTGTTGGGGGCGCCCGCGGCGGGATATACGGTGTCCAGGCCGCGTATGCTTTCATCTAAATACACACGCACCCCTTCCGCCAGGGCAAAAGGACATACGCCGCCGGCGGGATGCCCGGTCAGCCGTTCCACTTCGTCCCCGTGCGGGAAAACGGCTTTTTCCCCAAAAAACGCCTTAAATTTTTTATTGTCTACGCGCACGTTTCCGGCCGCACAAATCACAATGGGCCCCGCCTTGGTTTTAAAAGCCAGGGTTTTGACAATGTGCCGCGGCGGGCAGCCCACGGCCTGCGCCGCCAGTTCCACCGTGGCCGAGGACCGGGCAAAAGTAAGCAGGCGGTCCTGCAAGCCGCGTGAGAGCAGAAAATCTTTTACTTCCCGTACGCGCATATTATTTATAAAAATGGCTGAATTCTTTTAAACTTTCCGCCAGTGCGGAAGCGCTGACGGGCGTGTCCGACGGGACAAAATTTTCGTCGTAGTTGGTCATGCCGCCGTAATTGTTTAATACGGATATTTTGTCCCCCTCACGCACGGCCTTGTTGGTGTAACTCAGTATCAATGTCCACGGGCGCGGGGCGGGGTCAAACAAATCCGTGCCGGAGCTGTAGTCCTGCGCCGGATTACTGCATTTGAGGGCATGGGTCAGCAATGCGGGGACAAGGTCATAATGGGACGTGCGGTAATCTTTTTCCCCTCCTTTGAGTTGCGGCCACCAGATCAGCAGCGGCACATGCGTCTGGTATTTGGCAAAATTGCTGTTGTGCCCCCAGAAATTATTGCGCGTGTCGTTTACTTCCTGTCCGTGGTCCCCCGTAACGAGGATAATCGTGTTTTTGTCCAGGCCGCGCTTTTTTAAATCGTCAAACAAATCCCCGATCAGTCCGTCAATATAATGCACGGAATTTTTGTAGCGGTTCATATAAGGCGTCGGGTCCGTATTCTTGGTCAGCAGCAGGTAATTCATCTGTTCGCCGTACGGCGTAAAAGGCGCGTCATAATCCGGCGGAAATTCCTGCCCGTGCGCCGAATCATAAAACAAAAATCCGAAGAAGGGTTTGCCGTCGTCTCGGCGGTCCAAAAACGCCAAAAAGTCTTTTTGTGCGTCTTCGTCGCGTTCCCATTTGGCTTCCCCGTCGGAAGAAATACGCAGGTCCGGTATATGCGAAAATACGTTTTGGTTAAATTCGGGGCTGTTGAGGCGGGAGCTGGCATATATGCCGAACTCGTAGCCCTGTTTGGCCAGTACGTCCATCAGCACGGGGCGCACTTTGGCGCCGGTCACGGCGTCCCAGTAAGAGTATGGCATGGAATACATCAGCGAAAATACCCCCGCTTCGGTGGCGTTTCCGCCGGCCAGATGATTGGTAAAGTAAAACGCGTCCGGCGATTCTTTGTACGCGCCGTACAGGTGCGGCATAATTTCGGGTGTAAAGCTGTCGGCGCGCCAGGAGTCTATGAGCACCAGCAGAATATTGGGTTTTTCCTCGGGCGAACACGCCATCGGGGCCAGCGGGTAATTCAGCGTGCCCGCCTTCGGCGTCTGATATGGCTGGCTGGCGGGCTCAAAGCCCATTTTGCGCAGGCGGCGGTTCATGCTCAGGGGCTGGGCCCAGGGCAAATAGGTTACCTGCGTGAGTACGGCCGGCACGGCCATAAATTTTCCCCAGGCGTACATGGCGTTATAACCGGCAAAAATCAGCAGCAGTATGCCTCCTGCCGCCGCCGCGGCTTTGCCGCCCCAGGGGATTTTGCGCGCCAGCCTGGCCATAGCCCAGCTAAAACCGATAATGGCCAATACGGCCCCCGCCGTCAGCAAATACATAGACAGCGGAAAGACGAAAATTTCACGCCCCGCCGGCCCGAAAAACAGCTGCAGCATGGACA
>DWVB01000025.1 GCA_019120455.1 Candidatus Avelusimicrobium excrementipullorum | reverse complement strand
CTCTGGGGCGGGGATTTCGCCGCCGCATACCGTCAGATTTTCAGCAAAAAACAGCGCAAAGCCAACCGCGAAGAGCCCGGTATGGTGGATGTGCGCCTGCTCTACACCAAACCCTCCCAGGCGGAGATTTTCTTTGCGCAGCTGGAGGCCATTAAACGCGCCAAGCGGCGCATTTATATAGAAAATGCCTATTTTTCCGATGACCGTATAGTGGGAGAGCTGATTAAAGCGCGCGGCCGCGGGGTGGACGTGCGCGTAATTTTACCAGGGGAAAATGATGTGGGTATTATGGATAAAAACAATCAAATCATGGCCAATAAACTCTGGCGCAACGGCGTGCGCGTATATTTTTATAAAGGCATGACGCATGTCAAAGCCGCATTGTATGACGGGTGGGCGGTGGTAGGGTCGGCTAATTTTGACAAAATGAGTTTGTTTGTCAATCAGGAAATGAGTTTGGGTATTTCCGATCCGGCTTTTATCACGGAGCTGGAGGAGCGGCTGTTTGAAAAAGATTTTGCCAATTCGGAAGAAATGACCAAAGAGCGTGATGTGGCTTGGACGGGCTTTATCGTGGGAGCATTAACCAACCAGCTGTAAGATTAAAACCAGCGGGATTTTTCTGTTTCAGAGTCCTCCGCAAGCTCTTTTCCATCGGGTCATTTATTTGGCCAGCGGCTCCAGCGTGCGTTTGTATCCGTCTGTTTTAACCACTTTGGCCTTAAAAATACGGCCCGGGACCACGGGGCGGGTAAAAGTAACCTGACCGTCAATATCCGGCGCGTCTTTGTATGTGCGGCCGAAAGTTTCCCCGTCGGAAATGGCCTCCAGCGTGCTGCCCAGCAGGCGTTTGTTAATGCGGTCTATGACGCGGCTTTGGGTTTCTTCCAGCCGCAAGCGGCGCTCCCGTTTGAGCTCGGGGCTGACCTGATCCGGCAGGGAATAGGCGGCGGTGCCTTCTTCGCGGAAATATTCAAACACGCCCATATTGTCAAATTCGTATTCGTTGACAAAATCCAGCAATTCCTTGAAATCTTCTTCCGTTTCTCCCGGAAAGCCCACAATGAAATTGGTGCGCAGGGAAATATCTTTCACGCGCTTTTTAAGCATATCCAGCGTGCGGCGTATTTGCGCCGCGTCGCAGTGGCGGTTCATGCGTTTTAGCACGGGGTCGGCGATGTGCTGCAGGGGAATATCCAGGTAATGGAAAATGCGCGGCGTGGAAGCCATCAGTTCGGCCAGCTGCGGCGTTACGCGGTGCGGATAGCCGTACATAATGCGCAGGCGCTTAATGCGGCGGTTGTCCAGTAACTTTTCCAGCAGCTCGCTCAGACAGGCCTTGCCGTATAAATCCTGACCGTAAGAGGTGGTGTCCTGGGCGATGAGTGAAATTTCTTTTACGCCGTTTTGCGCCATCAGGTCCGCCTCGCGCAGGATATCTTCCATGGGTTTGGATCGGTACGGTCCGCGCAAAAACGGAATGGTGCAGTAAGCACAGCGGTTGTTGCAGCCGTCGGCCACTTTCAAATAGGCCGTGTGCGGCGCGGTCAGGCTCATTTTGTATTCCGGCAAATACAAGGTTTTGGGCAGGGGGGACAAAAGCAGGCCGCTTTGGCGCAGGGTGTCTTCTATTTTTTCCTGTCCGGCTATGGAAAACACCAAATCCACCTGCGGAAATTCCTTTAAAATCTGTTCCTTGTAGCGTTCCACCAGGCAGCCCGTTACGGCCACGCGGCCGACCAGGCCCTGTTTTTTCAGTTCCAGCGCGTCGGCAATAGCCTGGTGCGCTTCGTCCACCGCCGAAGCGATAAATGCACAGGTATTGATAATCAGTACGTCCGCCCCCTCGGGAGAGAGCAAAAGTTCATGCCCTTTGCCGATCAGGCGGGCGGAAAACTCTTCGCTGTTGGTTAAATTTTTGGGGCAGCCCAGGCTGACAAGGGAAAATTTCATATCTATATTCTAGCAGTTTTGGCCGCCGTGCAGCGTTTAAACGGCCAGATCTTCGTGCTTGGCGGGCGGTTCGGGTTCTTCGTCCTCGTCGGTTTGGTTCAGCAATGCCATACCGAAGGTGATGACGCCCACGCGGCCTATCAGCATAGCTGCGATAATAATCAGTTTGCCCAGCGGGCTTAGCTGTCCGCTTACACCGGAACTGATACCCGCCGTGGCCAGCGCGGCGGTGGCTTCAAACAGCAAATCCAAAAACGGCAGGCTTTCCGTCCACACCAGCAAAAACAGCGTTACAAACAGAAGGAAAATATAAAAGATAAAGCTGGACGTGGCAATGTATAGGCGGTAAGTGGGTATTTCTTTGCCCAAAAATGTAATCTGTTTGCGGCCCTGCAAGTGGCTGGATACAATAGCCAGCAGGCAGGTAGCGGCTGTGGTTTTGATACCGCCGCCCGTACCGGAAGGAGAGCCCCCTACGGACATTAACGCCATCAATACCATCAGCGCGCCGGCCGACAGGGCCGAAAGCGGCACCGTATTAAATCCCGCCGTCGTCATAGCCGAGGTGGCCTGAAAGGCCGCCTGCGCCGCCGTCAGGTGCGGATTGGTAATCAGGATAAAAAAGGTAGCCATCAGCAAAGCGCCCAGCGTAAACACCACGATGATTTTGCTGGTGTAGGAAATTTCTTTGCTGCGGCGCACCAGCCAGTTAAACATATCCGTCACCACGATAAAACCCATGGCGCCCGCCAGCGAAAGTACGGAAATGACAATGTTAATGGTTTTGCTGTCGGCAAAAGACACCAGATTGTCCGGAAACAGCGTAATACCCGCCGTACAAAAGGCCGATACGCTGTGGAAAATGCCGTACCATACCGCTTCCGCCGCACTGTATCCGTGGCGGTGGAAATAGTTGTATAAAAACGCCGCGCCGATTAATTCGGCAATAAACGTAAAAATAATGGCCGTGCGCAAAAAGTCCTGCAGGCGCACGGTGCGCGGCAGGGCAAACTCCGTATTTAAGACTTCTTTATGGCGCGGGCGCAGGCGACGCGAAAAAGACAGGTAGAGAAAGGAGGACATCGTCATATATCCGATACCGCCCGCCTGTACCAGAAGCAAGATGACCAGCTTGCCCAAAAACGTGTAAGATTCTGCGAAATTGACGCTGTTGAGCCCCGCGGTGGACATGGCCGAAGCGGCCGTGAAAAGGTTGTCCAGCAGGCCCACCTGCCCGTTGTCCATAAACGGCAGGGACAGGGCCAGCCAGCCCAGCAGGGTGTATAAAATCATGCCCTGCAGAATATTTTGCGACGGAGACAGGCGCAAAACGAACATGGCGTATTTGCGCAGGGTCGTGTGGGTAAATTTGCGGGCGGATTCCCATACGTTCCGCCACGAAAAATTTTCAAACATATTTTATTGTAGCAAGTTTACCTGCCGGAAAGACTATCTGTCGGGCGGGATACGCCAGGAAAAATAAATCCGTACGGGGCAGGGAAAGAAAGACGTCCGGCCGTCCCGCCCGTCCGCCGGACTTCCTTGCCCGCTATAAAAAACCCCGCCGGAAGGCGGGGTATATTTTTACTCCGCGTCCACGCTGAACTTAATGGCCGGATTTAAACTTTTGTGTACGGGGCATAAGTTGACTACGCCCAGGTAGCGTTTGCGCATATCCTCGCTGGTGCCCTGCGGGAAGGTAATGTGCAGATGCACTTCTTCCAGGCCGCCGGCATTGGCGCCGAACACGGACGAGAGCGCAATTTTGGTGCCATCCATATTGTGCCCGTATTTTTGGGCCACCACGCTCATCATGGTCAGCGTGCAGGCGCCCAGTGCGGCCACCAGCATTTCGCCCGGGGTCATGTGTTCGTGTTTGTTATTGTGTTCGGTGTGCAGCGTATCCTTAACGCCGTCTTTGCTCATGCTTACGCAGGTGTCCCCCGTGTAAGTGCAGACGATTTCGTTTGCCATAAAATCCTCCTTAATGAATGTGCACGGTCGTTTTAACGTCCGCGCGTAAAGTCTGGTGTACGGGGCAGGCATTTACCGTGCCTGCGTAACGCTCTTTCATCTCTTTGGTAAAATGCGCGGGGAAAGTGATATTTAAAATAAACTCGCCCACACGGCGCGGACTTTCCGCCATGACTTTGTCTATTTCTATGCGGGTTCCCGTCAGGTCATCTCCGGTGCGCGCGGCCATTTTACCCATAATAGTCAGCACGCAGGACGCAAAGGCCGAGGCCAGCAAATCGGTGGGGGAAAACAAACGCCCCTTCCCGCCGTTGTCGGGCGGAAGGTCGGTGCGGATTTTTTCGCCCGTGGGGCCGTGGGTCAATTCTGTCTGTCCGTCGCCCAGGTAAACGGATGTAATTTTGGTCATAAAGCCTCCCGTTTTTCACAGTCTATCTTTTTGCACGCTGCGGCGGCAAGCAGAAAAAAAGAACTATAAAAAGCGAAAGAAATATTAAGCGACTTTCTTTCCGGCCTTGCGCGCGGCGGCTTTTTTATATTTTTCTCCCCATTGGGCCATCATGTCTATTACCGGTGTGAGGGAGTGCCCCGTAGGGGTCAGGCTGTATTCCACGCGCGGGGGGACTTCCGCATATACTTTGCGCAGGACCAGGCCGTCGGATTCCATATCGCGCAGGTTTTGCGTCAGCACTTTTTGGCTGATGCCGCTGACGGACGCGCGCAGCTGCCCAAAGCGGCGCGTGCCGCCCATTAAATCGCGCAGAATCAGCAGCTTCCACTTGTTTCCGATTAATTCTACCGTTGTGGCGACGGGACATGGGGGTAAAGGTTTGTGTGGCATAATTTCTCCGTTTCAGGCCGTGCGGCGCGGCCAATAGTTACCAAAAGGTGCTTATATAATAAAAAAGTGCCTACTTTACAAATGCCGCTTACAAGTTTTATTATACTATAAAACTCATTTACAGGAGGCTCCTATGAGCAAAGAATTACAAACTCTCGCCCAAGGCGAAAATTTCAAAGCCGTCAACGCCGGCCCGTGGGCGGAAATTGCGCAGTATGTAACGGGCCCGTTCCAGGGAAAAGTGTTTTTGAAAGAGGCGCTGGGCACCACCGGCAGTGAAATTTCTTTCGGCGCTATGCCCGAAGGGGCGGCCGTGCCGTTTTTCCACACGCACAAAGAAAACGAAGAAGTCTATATCGTGCTGCAGGGCCAGGGGCAAATGCAAATTGACGGAGAAGTGTTTGATATTAAAGAAGGCTCCGTCGTGCGCGTGAGCCCCAAAGGCGTGCGCAATATCAAAGCCGGCAAAGGCGGTCTGGTGTTTATGTGCATGCAGGCCAAAGCCGGCTCCCTGCAGGAATGGACGGGAGACGATGCCGCGTCCGCCGAAGCGGAAGCCAAATGGAAATAAATCCGTTTGTTTATAACCCCCGCTTCAAAGCGGGGGTTTTTATATCGGGTAATCCAGCAGAAATTTATTTCCCTTCTTTATAATAAATTTCTTTTTTGGTTTTCTGCGCCGCTTCTTCTCCGGCTACAGCCTGCAGTATGGCAAAGCCGAAATCAATGGCGGCCGCCGCGCTTTTGCCGGTGATGATGCGCCCGTCCGTGACGGCGTAATCTTCGCGGTACATCCCGCCGAAGTCGTCATTCATGGCGGTAAAGCAGGTGTAGTTTTTGCCTTTTAAATAACCGGCGCGGCCCAGTATGGTCGGTCCGGCGCAGATGGCGCAGAGGTAACGGCCCGTATCGTCAAAATCCCGCAGCAGTTGCTGCACCTGCGCGTTGGCTTCCAGCTCTTTCCACTGCGGTCCGCCGGGCAAAATAACGGCGGCGTAATTGTCGTCCTTAAACTGTGCAAACGGTTTGAGCGCGCAGCAGGTTAAACCAAAGCGGCCCGTGGCTTTGTCCCCGCGCAGGCTGTATATGTCCACGTCCAGCCCGCCGCGGCGCAAAATGGCATAGGTGCCCACGGCTTCAATTTCTTCAAATCCGTCCGTTACAATCATACATACTTTCATAGATTCCCCCTTTTAAAAAACTTTATTTTTCCAAGTAAAACGATTAATCCCGCCAACAGCGGATACAGGCACAGCAAAACAATTTTCAGCTCCAGCAAATGACGCGGCGAAAAATTATCCGCCGCCGTGCATACCCACGCGGCCATGCCGCCCGCCAGCAGGGCCAGCAGGGCCAGGCGCGCGTATTCATACTGCACGCCGTATACCTTTTGCGTAAAGGCAAACAGACAGCAGGCCATCACAAAATAACTGGCCGCCACGGCCCAGCCCGCGCCGACAATCCCCACGCGCGGCACCGCCAGCAGGTTGACGGCAATGCTGGTGGCCGCGCCGGCCAGCGTAATCCACATCAGCACGCGTGTGCGTTTGGTAATCACGGGGCCGACCATAAAATTGATGTATAAGCCGTAGAAAAAGTATCCCGTCAGCACCAGCGGAATGACGTGCAGGCCGCCCCAGTACTGAGGGGAAATCAAATGAAAAGAGCCGAAGATGTCGCTTTTAATAATATCCGGCATTAAGAAAGCCAGCCCCAGCAGCACCCAGGCGGAAAACGCGGTAAAGAAAGTCAGCACGCGCGCAAACAGGGGTTTGGCGTCGGCGTCTTTGGCGTGGGAGAGGAAAAAGGGCCGCCAGGCCTGGTCAAACATGGACACAATCAGCATCATAAATACGCCGATTTTAAAATTGGCCTGATAAACGCCCACTTCCGACAGGCCGACCAGCTGCACCAAAATCGGCTTGTCTATCACGCTGACCAGCAGGCTGGCCAGCCCCGCCGGCACAAAAGGCCAGGCAAAACGCAGCATGTGTTTTTCCAGTGCGGGGCTGAAACGGCAGAACCCGCCTTTAAGCTCTTCCCACACGACGGGGGACAACAAAAGCAGCGAGGCCAGCGAGCCCAAAATATTGGCCCAGAAAATGGACGCCACGCCCAAATGGAACACCGCAATAAACAACACATTGCCCGCCACATTGACGACAATGGACGCCGTGCGCACCCCCGCAAAGTACCACGCGCGCCGCTGCAGGCGCAGCTTGGTGAACGGGATCATGTTGAGCATGTCCAAAAATAAAATAAATACGGCCAGGTGCATCAGGTGCGCGTTTTCCGCGCCGATGCCCGCCAGCTCCGCCAGCGGCCGCGCAAAAAGGTAAATCAGCGCGCCCAGCAGGGCCCCGTAGCACAAGAGCCCGTAAAAACAATGCTGGAACACTTCCCGCTTGTCTTTGGCTTCGCTGGCAAAGCGCAGGTAGCTTTGGTCCATGCCGAACAGAAACACCACGCTCAGCAGCGCAATAAAAGCAAACAGCGTGGCCACCACGCCGTAATCGGACGTGGCCAGATAATAGGTGTAAAACGGCACCAGGCAGAAGTTCAGCAGCCGCGCCACTACCGTGGACGTACCGTAAACCAGCGTTTCTTTGCCGAGGCGTAAAATGTCTTTAAACATAAATATACCCCGCGCCGCATGTCGGCGCGGGGCCTTGCGCATATTTTACAGTTTGGGCAGTATGGCTTCCAGCAGGTCTTTAAACTTGCCCTCAATTTTTTTGGTTTCGCGTATGGTCTGCGCGTGGGAGAGCGGCTCTTTGGCGATGCCGCAGCCCATATTGCTTACCCAGGCCAGCCCCAGCACCAAAATACCGCACTGGCGGGCGACCAGCACTTCGGGCACTACGCTCATGCCCACCACGGTGGCGCCCAGCTTTTTAAACGCGCGGATTTCCGCGGGTGTTTCAAAGTTCGGGCCCGTGGCGGCCAAATATACGCCTTCGCCGGCGTTGATTTTCAGTTTTTTGCAGGCGTCCAAAGCGGTTTTGCGCATTTTTTTGTCATACGCTTCGGACAGGTCAAAAAACATCGGGCCGAAGGCGGGGTCGTGATTGCCGATAAGCGGGTTGTTGCACATAAAATTGATGTGGTCGTTTAACACGCACAGGGAGCCGGGTTTGAGTTTCATATCCAGCGAGCCGACGGCGGCGGACACGATGAGCTTCTGCACGCCCAGCATAAACATCGTGCGCACGGACACGGCCAAATCTTTCATGGGGTGCCCTTCATAATAATGAAAGCGCCCCTGCATAATCATCAGTTTGCGGCCTTTGTAGGTGCCGAAAATCAGGTTCCCGCTGTGGCCCGGGACGGTGCTTTGCAAAAATCCGGGAATGGCGGCATAAGAAATAACGACTTTTTTCTCCAGCGGCGGCACCGAGCCCGCCAGGCCCGAACCGGTAATCAAAGCGATTTCGGGCTTAAAGTTTTTGGTCTTTTTGTTGATGAAAGCGACGGCTTTTTTGACTTGCTGCAGTTGGGTCATACGGCCTCCGTGTTCATAAAGTGCCGCGGGCGGGGGAAAAGGCGTTTTTTATATGCGTCAGTTTCCCGTCCAGCAGGCATATGACGTCAAATCTTATACTATCAAATTTGGGGGCGTTTTCCTTGACAAACAAATGCGCCGCCAGCGCGATTTTGCGCTGTTTGCCCGCCGTCACCGCCGCCAGTGGCCCGCCGAAAGCGTTGGACGCGCGCGTTTTTACCTCGGCAAACACCAGCGTTTTGCCCTCCAGCGCCACGATGTCTATTTCCCCGCAGGGCCTGCGCCAGTTGCGCGCCAGAATTTGGCAGCCCTGTTTTCGCAGAAATGTACAGGCCGCGTCCTCGCCCCGCGCGCCGGTTTGGGCGGTGTTCACGGAAAGAGCGTGGGCTTAAAAAAGCGGTTGATGGGGGAGAAGGTTTTGCGGTGTTCGCGGCAGGGGCCCAGTTTTTCCACGGCGGCGAGGTGCTTGGGCGTGCCGTAACCCTTATGCGCGGCAAAACCGTAACCCGGGTAAAGCGTGTCCAGCGTGGCCATGTAGCGGTCACGGACCACCTTGGCCACAATGCTGGCCGCGGCGATATTGAGGGATTTTGCGTCCCCGTCTATGACGGGGCGCTGGCGCAGCGGAAAATCGGCAATGGGGTGCGGGCCGTCCACCAGCGCCACCGCGCCCTGAATGGTGAAAAATTTTTGGCAGGCGCGGCGCATGGCCAGAAACGTAGCCTGCAAAATGTTAAGCCGGTCTATTTCCGCCGCCGAAGCAAAACCCACCCCGTACAAAACGCCCAGTTTGTTCATGCGTTCAAACAGTTCTTCGCGTTTTTTGTGCGTCAGTTTTTTGCTGTCGTTGACGTCTTCAAAGTATCCGTATAAATTGGAGCCGATATAGCAGGCGCAGGCCACCACGGGGCCGGCCAGGGGGCCGCGTCCGGCCTCATCCACGCCGAACAGTGTGGCGGTTTCCAGCGCGAAGGCCATTTTTTTGTCAAAATCCTGCAGGGGCGTTTTCATAGCATGATGTCCTTTGTGCTTATTGTAGCAATTTCCCGCCGGAAAAGAAACAGAAACACGCCCCGCCGGCCGGCGGGGCGTGTTCTGCAAAGACCAAAAACTATTTTTCCACTTTGATGCCTTTGAACGCGCGGTACAGCACCGCCAGCAGACCAAAGAGCACATAGGCGGACATAACGATAAAAATGACGTCCTGCGGGTAACGCACCAACAGCACCACCAGCACGACAAGCAGGAGCAGAAACCATACGCTCATCTTTTTTTCGCGTTTGGCTTTAAAGGCCGCATAAGGCACCGTGGACACCATCAGCAGGGCCATGACAATCATCGCGATGGCAACGAAATTATACAAATGCGGCAGGTATACTTCCATAATACGCAGGTTGTGCCCGCCCATGTTGTATTCCATAATGCTGTAAGAAATGGCAAAAGAGGCGAAAATGCAGGCCGGCGCCGGCACGGGCAGGCCGGAAAAATACTTTTTGGAGCCTTCGCCCGCGTAGGCCATGGCGTTGAATTTGGCCAGGCGCAGCACGCCGAAACACGCATACACGCAGGCGATCGGCGCGCCCCAAAGCGGATACTGCTGCAAAACCATAAAATACATCAGCAGCGCCGGAGCCGTGCAGAAAGACACCGCGTCGGCCAGGGAGTCCATCTCCACGCCGAAGTTGCTTTCCGTGCCCAGCAGGCGCGCAATACGCCCGTCAAACAGGTCAAATACGGCCGCAATAAGAATCAGCCAGCCGGCCTTGCCGAAATTGCCGTGGCTGGCCGACAAAATGGAGAAAAATCCGCACGCCAGGTTGCCCAGCGTAAACAGCGACGGCGCGGCGGCCGCACCGGTGCGTTTGAGTTTTTCCACATTCGTGGGTTGGTGTTGCTCTTCGTTTGTCATAATTTATTTAACAAAAAAACGGCGCCGCAACGCCGTTTGTAAAAAGATTATTTCCACAAAGCCAGCACGGTGTTGCCGCCCTGCACTTTTTGCCCTTCTTTGACGATGACGCGCACCGCGTCTTTGGGCAGGTATACGGCCACCTGGCTGCCAAAGCGCACCAGACCTATCAGCTGGCCGGCTTTGACTTCCTGGGCGGGTTTGACCCAGCATTCAATACGCCGCGCAATGGCGCCCGTAATTTGTTCCACATGGGCAAAACGGTCGCTGTGCGGGCGGAAAATCTGAATCAGGTTGCGCTCATTGTCCGCGGCGGCGTTGGGGTTATTGGCAAAGAGAAACTGCCCTTTGTGATAGAAAATATCCCCGATAACGCCGTTGACGGTGGCGCGCTGCACGTGCACATCAAAAATGGACAGGAAAATGCGGATAACCACGGAGTTGGGGTCGTCCTCTGTTTTAACGCTTAATACGGTGCCGTCTGCCGGACAGGCGATTTCATCCTCGGCAAACTGGACGTCGCGTTTGGGGTTGCGGAAAAAGAAAGCGCAAAAACACGCGATAATCAGGAACAGCGCCCCTAATAAACGGAACCCCAACAGCAAAAAGAAAACGGAAATTAACAAAGCGATGGAGAAAAAGCGCAGCCCGATGGGCAGCACGGTAAATACCCAGCCGAAGGCTTTGACCAGCGTTCTTTGAAAGTCCTCTAACATACACACCCCTTTTCCGGCCTTGCCCGGCCGGTTGTAAGAGTGGGCAGGGGGGGACTCGAACCCCCACGGCCTTGCGGCCAACAGATTTTAAGTCTGTCGCGTCTACCATTCCGCCACCAGCCCTCTGTATTTATTTTAACAAATAATCACGCCTCCCGCACGCGCGGCCGAATCAGCGGGAAGAAAGTTTGAGGGAATTGTAAAATTTTTGGCAGAAAAGCGCTTTGACGCCGATGTCTTTCAAGCGGGCCTGCAAATCCCGGTCGGAAGTAACGGCGATCACGCGCGTGCCGTTTTGGCTCAAATAATCCGCTTCCTGAAAAATATAATCGTCTGCGGTAATATCTTCGGAAAACACCACATGCACCCCGCCGCGGTACAGTGGCCCCACGGGGCGGAAGGCGCCGTCAAACACCACGCGGTATTCGTGCATGGCGTATTTATCGTCTAAAGACACTTCTTCCAAAAAGTCCAAAAAATCGGCCGTCACGTCCTCCTCCGTGCGCGCAAACTGCCATAAAAAGCTGCGCACCAGGTTCAGGCCGTCTATCAAATAAATGGTGGGTTTGGTGGTAACGTACATAATTTCGGGCGCCGGCTATTGTGCCGGAAGCGTAAAATTGTTATAAGAAAATGATACAATATAATACCCTTTTCCGGCACGGGCCGGAAGGTTCTTTGACAATTTCCGTATTTTACGGGGGTGTAATAGATTCGACGGGTATCTGTTACGGCTCGGGAGCAGGTATTGGTTGGCCAGGCCAATTCAAACAGGGCCAAAAAAATAACTAACGACCATCAAGTCGCTTGGGCTAACGCTTAGTCCACTGCCGTCTCTGCGCTTTCCGCACGCGGAGGCAGGGCAGTCATCATGCGGAATGCGGCGCGGCGGGCGCGTTTCGTCCCGCTTCGCTTAAGACCAACGGAACAAATCACGGGGTTGCCTCCGCGCGCTTACCCCGCGATTATCGGGCG
>DWVB01000024.1 GCA_019120455.1 Candidatus Avelusimicrobium excrementipullorum | reverse complement strand
AAAATGATTGCGGCCATGGGCCTGAAACGAGAGCAGGTATTCATCGGCAATATCGCCAAATGCCACCCCATGGTCAACCCCGAAAATCCCGAAGCGCGCGGCAATGACCGCGCCCCCAATGCGGGCGAAATCGCCGTCTGTCGCAAATACATAGAGCGGCAAATTGCGGCCATCTCGCCCAAATACGTCGTGGCGCTGGGCGGCGTGGCGGCCAAGGCGCTGATCAGCGACACCAAGTCTTTGGGCGCGCTGCGCGGGCGTTTCCACCTGCTGCATCTGGACACCGTGGAACTGCAAACACCCGTTAAAATTTTAGCCACCTATCACCCCGCCGCGCTTCTGCGCAATCCAAACTGGAAAAAAGACGCCTGGGCCGATTTGCAAATGGTCATGGCGGAAATGGGCCTCAAACGCCCCCATGCGTAATTTATGTTCTGCCAGGTTGTTTTTGACGTTCCTTTGGACCGCACCTTTGATTACCTCGTTCCCGCCGATTTGGAAGGCCGCGTTAAAGCCGGTCTGCGCGTGACGGCCCCTTTCGGCCGTCTGCTGACCACCGGCCTGGTAGTGGGAACTTCGGACTGCTCTGCCTTTGCCGGCCAACCCCTGATGAAAGAAATCGCCTGCGTGCTGGACGAACGGCCCGTATTCGGCTCCGATCTCTTTGCACTGGCGGACTTTATCAAACGCACCTGGGGCGGCCCGATAGGACAAATTTTATTTGCGCTGGTTCCCCCGCAGGCCTATTTTAAACTGGCCGAGCCCGACCCCCTGCCGCAGCAAGGATTTATCCCCCCCGTTTTGACGTTGAATAAAGAGCAGACGACCGTTTTTGAACATTTAAGCGCGCAGCTGAACGCCGGCTTTCATCGCGTGCTTTTAAGCGGAGCGGACGAAGCGGGGCAAACCCAAATTGCCCTGCGCCTGGCCGCACAGGCCCTGCAGGGCTGCGGGCAGGCCCTGATTACCCTGCCCGACGTACTGGCCGCGCAAAACCTGGCGCAAAAGCTCCGGCCGATTTTCGGAGCGGATTATGTATTCGGCTGGCACAGCAAAATGCCGTTAAGCCAAAAGAAAAAGATTTTCTCCCGCGTTTCCAACGGTCTGCCCTGCCTGATTGTATCGGCCCGCTCGGGCGGCCTGCTGCCGTTTAAAAACCTGCGCCTGGCCGCCATGCTGGAAGAAGAAAACGACAATTACAAACAGGAAGAAAACAAGCCGTATTTTCATTTGCGCGATTTATTGGCCCAGCGCTGCCGCCAGCATGAGGCCCTGTTTGTGGCGGCGTCTGACACGCCGTCCCTGGAGGCCCTGCACGCCGCGGCGCGGGGCGAAAGCGAAGAAATTGTTTTGCCGGCGGCGCAGGGCGGCGTCCAAACCAAAGTTACCCCCAAAAAAGGCCAGCGCTCGGCCCTGCTGTCGGATTTTCTGCTGCAGCAGCTGCAGGAAAACCTGCAAAACGGCCAGGCGGCCCTGGTGATTTTAAACCGCCGCGGCTACAGCAACGCCTATTACTGCTTAAACTGCGGCGCCTACGCCAAATGCAAAAAATGCGGCGCCATTCTGGCGCGTGAGAAGAATGAAAAAGGCGAGGATTTCCTGCTGTGCAAAAAATGCGGGCACAAAGAAAGCACCCAGCAAACCTGCCCGCAGTGCCAAAACAAAATTTTCAAATCCCGCGGCGGCGGCACGCAAAAAATCGTGTCGGAGCTGAACAAAATTTTCCCGCAGGCGCGCGTATTGCGCCTGGATTCGGACACGTTAAAAAATAAAGACGGGCAGGGCCACGCCGTACGCCGCGCGCTGGACAGCGCAGAGGCCGACATTGTGGTCGGCACCCGCCAGGCGCTGGACGCCGTGCTCTCTCCGCGGGTTACGCTGGCGGCGGTGGCCGATGCGGATTTGGAGCTGGACAGCCCCGATTTCCGCGCGTCCGAAAAATTCGGCCAGCTTTTGTTTAAACTCAAAGACCGCCTGTCCTCTCACCTGGTCCCGAGGCTGGTTATTCAGGCCAGCTCGGAAGATATTTTCCCCTTTGAGGCTTTGCACGCCTCTTACGCGGCCTGCGCGCGCGAAGAACTGCTGGCGCGGGAAAGTTTTGCCTATCCGCCTTTTGTGCAAATGGTCAAAGTCCTGCTGAAAAGCAAGGACCTGACTTTGCTCCAGGCCGAAACCGCCCGCGTCATGAGTGCGGCCGCCCCTTTCTGCGCAGGCACCCTGGGTCCCGTCCGCACCGGCAAAAAAACGGACACTTACAAAAAACAATATGTTCTCTTTAAAGCCGCCGACGGGCAATACGCCGCTTTGGTGGCCGCGCTGGACGGCTTAAAACCTTCCAAAAAAACGGATTTCAAACTGATCGCCGACCCGTACGATTTCTATTAAACCGCTGTTTTTATGTTATAATATTTCACAGAATATTACCCCGGAGAAAAATTATGGATTATCTCAAACGTCTTTTCTCTTGGAACGGAGAAGCCGGACGAAAGGAAATGCTGGGGTTTACCGTGTTTTCTTGTCTGATGCCCGCCGGAATCAGCATTTGCTGCATCATCTTTTTCAGTTTACTGGGGCTTTTCGGCATCAAAGCCGAACTGCCGAACGCGGTAATGGCTTTATTTTTTCTGCTTGGCGCGGCCTGTTATATTTGTGCGGCGGCGCGGCGCCTGCGCCACATAGGATGGGCTCCGTATTGGGCCTTTTTAACCCTGCTGACGGTGCTGCCGGCTGTCAGACTTATTGTTGTGGCGGGCCAAGTGGCGCTTCTGTTTATTCCCCCTTTAAAAAATCCGAGTCCCAGGCCCAACCCCCTCTCTTATATGGGCCGCAATATCGCGGTGTCCGTACTGACACTGGCAATACCGGCTCTGCTGGTGATGGGCCTGGCGATGATAGCCAAAAAATCCCCCCGCTCTTTGGCCAATTTTCCCGCTGTAAAAGAGGCTATAAATCAAAAGTCTGCCAAACAAAAGCAAACAAAAGAGCAGTCCGATACATTGCCTCCCGTAATGCAAAAGCTGTGGGCCCGTAAACAGCAGGCCGGACAACAATCTGCCCATATGTTGCAAGCCAACGACACAGCACAGCAAGCGGGACAAAAAGCCCCAAGCCTTCCTGCGCCCAATGCGGTTTCCTTAACGGAACAAATCGCTTGGAATCCGGTTCCCCGTTCCTGCGGCCAAGACTGTTTCCAGTTTATTTCCCGAAACGGGCAGTGGACACTTAACCTGACAAAAGACGACAAAACTTTTGTACAAAATCTTCAGGGGCAACAAGGATTATTGGAAACAATATTATATTCAACAGACGGTAATGGCCAATGGCTGATACGCAGAAACGGCGGGAAAATAACGCAAATGCTGTATCGCCGGGATAAAGGAAATGTATTCTTCTACAAAATTAATCCTGATTCTTACCAGCGGGAAGCCGAACTCATAAATCCCATGCCGACGGCACGGCAGGCGGAACTGTCTTTCATAATTTTTCCCGACGGCCGCTATCAGCTCTTCCGCTTTTACCCGGACAGAAATCCGCCTTTTATCTATTATCCTTTAAATACGTTCAGCGGGCCATGGAACGGTTTCTCCGTGTCCAGACGGTTTATTGATAAGGCGTTTAAGCAGGATGCCATCGCCCCGACTATAAAATAAAAATGTATTTCTACCCCCGCCATTTATTGCGTTTTCCCATATCCTGCCGCGCAATATGATAAAATAAAAAGAGTTTCTCCGCCGTGTGCGTCTCTTTTGCGGACGTACTTTTAAGACCGTATTTAATGAGGAGTTTATGAATATACAAGAACAGATTTCTTTTTTAACCCGCGGATGCGTGGACGTAGTCAATGTGGAAGGCCTGCAAAAAAAGCTGGAAAGCGGCAAAAAACTGATTGTTAAGCTGGGCTGTGACCCAACCAGCGCGGACCTGCATTTGGGGCACAGCGTGGTGCTTTCCCTGCTGCGCCGCTTTCAGGATTTGGGGCACACCGCCGTGCTGGTCATCGGCGATTTTACCGCCGCCATCGGCGACCCGTCGGGCCGCGACTCTACCCGCCCCGTCCTGCCGCGCGAGCAAATTTTGGAAAACGCCAAAACCTATATGGACCAGGCCTTTAAAGTCTTAAAACCGGAACAAACCCAAATCCGTTTTAACAGCGAATGGCTGGACCCGTTTGTATCGGGCAAGGACCTGCTGCAGACGCTGTCCAAAGTAACGGTGGCGCAGGTGCTGGAACGCGATGATTTCAAAAAACGCATGAAAGAAGGCAACCCGATCAGCATGCTGGAAATCCTCTACAGCCTGTTCCAGGGGCAGGACTCCGTGGCGTTAAAAGCCGATGTGGAACTGGGCGGCACGGACCAGATTTTCAACCTGCTGGTCGGCCGACAGCTGCAAAAGCAAAACGGACAGGAAGCGCAGATTGCCATCACGGTGCCGCTGCTGGTGGGTATTGACGGCGTGAAAAAAATGTCCAAATCCTACGGCAACTATGTGGGCCTTAACGACGCGCCGAACGACATGTTCGGCAAACTGATGTCCGTATCCGACGAAATGATGATGAATTATTATGAGCTGCTCACTTCGGAAAATTTGGACGAAGTCAAAGCCATGCATCCCATGGAAGCCAAGAAACGCCTGGCCGGCCTGCTGACGGAGCGTTTCCACGGGGCGGAAGCGGCCCAAGCGGCGCGGGAAAATTTTGAAAAAGTATTCTCCAAAAAAGAAAACCCCGATGAAATGCCTTTGCTCAAACCCGCGGAAAACGCCCTGCTTTCGGCGGTATTGTTTGACGCCAAAGCCGCCGCCAGCAAAAACAAAGCCCGCGCGCTCATTGAACAGGGTGCGGTGCGCCTAAACGGACAGAAGCTGACGCAGGACGGACCGCTGTCTTTTAACGACGGCGACGTACTGCAGGTGGGCAAACGCGCTTTTTTTAAACTGACCCGTTAACATGAAAAAAAGAATTCTCATTCCCTGCACCGTATTTCTGCTGCTTTTTGCGGCTTTTGCGCTGTTTATCAAGCTGCACTATTTTAACGCGGGCGAAACGGTGGTGTTTGAGATTGCCCCGGGCCAGACCGCTTCCCAGGTGGCCCAGAACCTCAAAGAAGCCGGCATTATCAAGAGCACGACCTGGTTTAAAATTATTTTAAAGCTGTCCTCATCGGCCAAAGATTTGCAGGCCGGCAAATATGACCTGCGCAAAAACATGGCTTCCGAGTCCGTGTTAAACTGCATTAAAAGCGGCCGCTGCCTGCACCTGGCCAAAATTACCACGCTGGAAGGCTGGCGCAGCGAAGAAATAGCCGAAGTGCTGGCCGCCAACGACATTACCGACCCGCAGGCCTTCCTGGACATTGTGCGCAAACGGGATTTGGAAGGGTATTTGTTCCCCTCCACCTATCATTTTTCCGAGCATACCCCCGCCTGGGCGGTGGTGGACGCCATGGTGGGCCAGTACAACAAAACGGTCAAACCGCTTTTTGCGCAGTATCCGACGGATTTGACGGAAAAAGAAGTGCTTACGCTGGCTTCCATCGTGGAGCGGGAAGCGATTTTCCATGACGAGCGGCCCAAAATCGCCGCCGTATATTTAAATCGTCTCAAAATAGGCAAACGCCTGGAGGCGGACCCGACGGTACAATACGCCCTGGGCTTTAATTTCCGCGAAAACCGCTACTGGAAAAAGGGCCTGACCTATAGGGATTTGCGCAATTCTTCCCCGTATAATACCTACCGTTACAACGGCCTGCCGCCCGGGCCTATTGCCAATCCGAGTTATGAGTCCGTCAAAGCGGTTTTAAATCCGCAGCCGGACTTTGACGCGCTGTATTTCGTGGCCGACAATACGGGCCGGCACGATTTCAGCCGCACCTATAACGAACACTTGATTAAAAAGAACAAATACCGCCGGAAAAAATAAAACCCGCCTTTTGGCGGGTTTTTAAACGGTAAACAATCTCTCTATGGCCTGTTTTACCCCTTGCTGCTCATTGGACGGACAAACCCTGTCCGCGGCGGCTTTTACTTCTGCAGGGGCATTATCCACCGCCACGCCCAGGCCGGCGGCTTGCAGCATGGGCACGTCATTTAAGCTGTCTCCGAACGCCACGGCTTTTTCCGGCGAAATACCCAAATGCGCGCAAATGCTTTTCATCCCCTCGGCTTTCGTGGCCTGCGGGTGCATAATCTCTATATGTCCCCAGCCGGAATATGACACCGTCAGGTCTTTAAAATACATTTGCAAAGCCCGCATGGCGGCGGGAGCCGTGCTTTCCTGCGTAATATAAAAAATCTTATGCGGGCGCAGTCCTTTCGGCGCGCAGGACAGAGGAAGAACAGGCACGCCGGTAATACGGCTTTCGTTCATAATACGCGGATCGGAGGGATTTTCAGCATACCAGTTATCGTCTGCGTATACGCTGCAGGCCGCGTCAAACGGTTGGCGGGGCATAAAATCCAGCACGGCCGCCGTATCCCTGTCAGAAAGGCACAGGCTGCGCACGGGGCGGCGGTTTTCGTCCAAGGACAAAGCCCCGCCGTAAGCGATCAGCGGCCCGCCCGTACCGATTTCCGCCTGCAAAGGATACGCCGCCGCAGGCATACGCGCCGTTACGATGACAAACGGCACACCGCGCCCGTGCAAAACGCGCAGAACCTTCGCCGTCTCCGCAGGAACATGATGGGCGGAATTTAATAAAGTGCCGTCCAAATCGGAAAATATAATTTGATAATCAGACATGTTTCTATTATACAAAAGCCCCGCCGCGGGAAACGGCGGGGCATAAATCTTATTTCCTTACTTCTTAAAGGCCAGCGGACGCAGGGAGTTAAGCACACACAGCACCGCCACCCCCACATCGGCAAACACGGCCTCCCACAAATTGGCCAGCCCCAGCACCCCCAATAGCATAACGGCGGCTTTGACCAGCAGGGAAAACCAAATATTCTGCTTGACGATTTGCACCGTAAAGCGGCTTAACGCCACGGCCTGCGGGATTTTGGAGGGTTTGTCGTCCGTCAGCACAACATCGGCCGCTTCTATGGCCGCATCGGAGCCCAATGCCCCCATGGCTATTCCCACATCCGCGCGGGCCAGAACGGGCGCGTCGTTAATGCCGTCTCCCGCAAAAAGCAGGGTGCCTGCGGCGGGCTTGGCAGAAAGCAATTCCTCCACCTTTTGCACTTTGTCCACCGGCAGCAGGGAGGCGTAGTAATGGTCCACCCCCGCCTGCTCCGCAATGCGGCGGGCCGCTTCGGGGGCGTCCCCCGTCAGCATGACGGTTTGGGCAAAACCCAGCTTTTTTAAATCCGCCACGGCGCGGGCGGCGTCCGGTTTTAACGTATCCGACAGGGCCAGACAGCCCGCATATTTGCCGTCTACGCGCACAAACACCGCCGTGCCCGCGGGCACGTCCGCAGGCGGCATAATGCCCCCGCCCAGTGCGTCAGCTTTGCCTGCAAACACGTCCCGTCCGTCCACGCGGGCCGATACGCCCAGGCCGGCTTTTTCCCGCACGTCGGAAAGACGCGCACGGTCTATGGCTTTGTCATAGGCTTTTACCACCGCCTGCGCCAGCGGGTGGGTGGAAGAACTCTCCGCATACGCCGCCAGCTCCAGCAGGGCTTCTTTATCAAAACCTTCGGCGGGATAAATACCCGTGACCTCAAAGCGTCCCTGCGTCAGCGTGCCGGTTTTGTCAAATACGGCTATGGCCCCTTTAGCCAGGCCTTCCAAACTGCCGCTGCCTTTAATCAGCACGCCGCGCCGCGCCGCCGCACCGATACCGCCGAAAAACCCCAGCGGCACCGACAGCACCAGCGCACACGGGCAGGAAATTACCAAAAAAATCAGCGCACGGTAGATCCAGGTTTTCAGTTGGGCGTCCGCCAGCAGCAGAGGCGGCACAAAAGCGGTCAGCAACGCCGCCGCCACTACGGCAGGCGTGTACCAACGCGCAAAACGCGTGATGAAGCGTTCCGTCGGCGTTTTCTTGGCAGAGGCGTTTTCCACCAGTTCCAAAATTTTGGCTACGGCCGAGGAGGCGTACGGACGCAGGGCCTGCATTTCCAGCTCCCCGTCCAACGCAATTACACCGGCAAACAACTCTTTGCCCGCCGCCGCTTCCACCGGCACGGATTCGCCCGTCAGCGCGGATGCGTCCACGGAGCTGCGCCCTTTGAGCACCACGCCGTCCAGCGGTACGCGCTCCCCCGGGCGCACCAAAAAGACGTCGTCTTTGCTTACCGCTTCCGGCGCGGTTTCTTCCCATTTCTCTCCCCGGCGCAAAAGCACGGTTTCCGGTTGAAGCTCCATTAAAGAACGCACACTGCGGCGCGAACGGTGCACCGCCCAGTGCAGGAAAAATTCCCCCGTCTGATAAAACAGCATAACGGCCACCGCTTCGGGATATTCGCCTATGGCAAAAGCGCCCACCGTGGCTAAAGACATCAAAAAGTTTTCGTCCATCCATTCGCCGCGCAGTATATTTTTGACGGCTTTAAACAGCACTTCACCGCCGCAAATTAAATATGCCGCCACAAACAGCAGCAGCCGCACGGGCTGGGCGGATACGGCCAGGGCCGCCGCAAATACGGCACCCCCCGCCAAAATAACAGGCAAACCTTCGGGCAAAAAGCGCTTTTTCTCTTCGTGCCGCACCGCGCTCCCCTCCGGAGCGCGGCAGGCACACCCCCCATGTTCGCAAGACATAGTATCCCCCTTCTTATTCCTGTATATGGTCCAGTCCCTGACGGAAAATAGATTCCACGTGTTCATCGGCCAGCGAATAGCAAATAATTTTTCCTTCGCGGCGGCATTTAATCAGTTTGGCCTGTTTTAAAATGCGCAGCTGGTGCGACAGGGCCGACTGGCTGATGCCCAGCAGGGCGGCCAAATCCAGCACGCACAGTTCCTGCACGCGCAGGGCCGAAAGAATACGCACGCGCGTGGAATCGGCAAACATTTTGTACAAATCGGCCAGCTCGTACAAAGTTTCTTCCTCCGGCATGCGCTTGGCCAGCTCCCGCGCCTGGGCGGCGGTCAGGTGCAAAAAAGACGGCACGTTTTCTTTGGTCATTTTCTTCCCCCTTTTCTTTCCCGCAAAAGCGGAAAACGACGGACATTTAAAATAAACATATGAACAAATGTTCATATATAGTATATAATTGACGCTTTATTTTGTCAAGTATTTTTAAAACGGGGCGGAAATTTTTGAGGACCGGCAGATAAAAAACAAGGCAAGATATCTCATCTTGCCTTGTAAGCGTAAAGCGACACAACTTGCGTTATAATTTCTTCAGCAGACGCGCGATTTCTTCCGTCGCGCCCATCGGGTCGGGCAGGCCCAGTTTGGCGTAGTTTTCCTTCATCGTCTGAAGGACAGAATTATTGGCCGCGTTTAGCATACGGTCCATCAGGGTATACAGTTCCGCAGCCAGCTGGGGGCCCTGCTGCACCAGTGCGGCACAGCCTACGCTTTGCAGCACTTTGGCATTGTAAAACTGATGATTGGCCGCCGCCGAAGGAAGCGGCACCAGCAGCGCCGGCTTTTTGCAATAAGCCAGCTCCGCCAGCGTGCCCGCGCCGCTGCGGCACACGGCCAAATCGCAGGCGTGGATTAAATCATAAATTTCATTGGAATAAGGCAGAATTTTCACGCGGCTGGTTTTGCCGTAGCGGGCGGAAATGGTTTCATACCACCGTTCCCCGCTGATATGGATAAACTGCACATCGTCGTTTTCCGCCACCAGACGTTTGACGGCCTCTATCAGCGCCTGATTTAACGCCTTGGCCCCCTGGCTGCCGCCAAAGAGCAAAACCGTTTTAAAATCCGGATTTAAACCCAGCGAAAGCAGCGTTTGCCGGCGGTCCACCGATTCGGCAAATTCCCTGCGGATAGGAGTGCCCACCAGCACGGCGTTGCGGATTTTGTCGTTCACCGGCAGCCCCAGCAAAAATAAATCCGTCCAGCGCGCACAGATTTTGTTGGCCAGGCCGATTTTGGTGTTGGAGTCATGCACGGCGGTTTTAATATGTTTGGCGTGCGCGGCAAAAATAAGCGGAAAAGAAATATATCCCCCCGTTCCCACGGCCACATCGGGGCGGAACTCTTTAATGATTTGGGAAGTTTGCGACAGAGCTTTGCAGAATTTTACCGCAAATTTAATATGCCGCCACGGATTAAACGAACGCGGAAAAGAGCAGAAATCTATTTCGCGGTATTTGAGTTTATTTTCCTCCAGCACGCGGCAGGCGCTGTCTGCTTTGCGCACGATAAAAAGCACGCTGCAGCCCTGCTTGTTCAGCAGGCGCCCCAGCGAAAACCCCGGGTAAAAATGTCCGCCCGTGCCTCCGGCGGCAATAATAAAGCGTCTGTTCATTTATCTGTTCCTGTTGCGGTAATCGGTAAAATCGTCCTGCCGGCGCGCTTTCGGCGCGGCTTCGCTGGCGGCCAGATTTAAAATAATACCCACCATGGCCAGCGTCATAATGACCGAAGAGCCCCCGTACGAAAAAAACGGCAGCGGAATCCCTTTGGTGGGCAGCAGCCCGATGGCCATGGCCATATTAAAAAACGCCTGAATGGATATGGTCATCGTCAGGCCGAAAATAACCAGGCTGTTAAAACCGTTCTTGGCCACGCGTGCCAGGCTTACCCCGCGCACCAAGAGCCAGCAGAAAAACGCAATAATCACCAGTACGCCGATTAAACCGATTTCCTCACACATTATAGAAAAAATAAAGTCTGTGTGCGCGGCGGGCAGGTACTCCAGTTTCAGCTCGCTGTTTCCCAGCCCTTTGCCGAACCAACCGCCGGAGCCCACCGCCAGAAAAGACTGCATCAGCTGGTAGCCCGCGCCGCCGGCCTGCGCCTCTGGGTTTAAAAAAGAAAGCAAACGCTCCAGGCGGTAACTGTAAAAAATCAGCTGATATAAAATAACCGGCAGGCTCATCGCAAACAAAATCCCCAAATGTTTCAGGCTGGCCCCTGCCACAAACAGCATCAGTACCACCACCGCGCCCATCAGCATGGGGGTACCCAAATCCGGCGCTTTCATCATCAGTGCAAAGGTAACGGCGCTGACAGCCAGGGGTTTAATCAGCAGTTTCCAGTTTTTACCCAGTTTACCCTGTACATTACTTAAATAGTCGGCCACGTAAATAACCAGCGTCACCTTGGCCACTTCGGAGGGCTGCAAGTTAAAAACCCCCAGGTTAATCCAGCGGTGTACATTGGCAATAGGCTCGGTAAACAGTACAATCAGCAACAAAGCCCAGGTAAGTCCCATCAGCCACATCGGCTTGAAAATGCGCAGCAAGGGCAAAAATGCCTGCGATAAAAACAGCGCCGCCGCCACGCCCAGCGCGTCAAAAATCACCTGACGCGTAAAATAAGACGTGGAATCAAAAGCGGAAGAAGAATAGGTAAAAATCAATCCGAAACAAATAAAAATAAACGTGATAAACGCCAGACGCTTGTCTATTTTCAGCGGCTGCCAGGCCTCCTCGGAGCGGGCGCGGCGCGCCGGCTCTTTAAACAGGGCCGGACGGCGGCGGGCGTAAGCGTTTTTCTTTTTTGTTTGGGAGAAAAGTTTTACCATACGTTACCTGATTTTTAATGAGGCCAGCGCCAGCAGCATCAGCATGGCCCCCATGACCCAAAAACGCACAATCACTTTGGGCTCCGGTACGCCGCTGAGCTCAAAGTGGTGGTGTATCGGGGCCATTTTAAACAATCT
>DWVB01000023.1 GCA_019120455.1 Candidatus Avelusimicrobium excrementipullorum | reverse complement strand
CAGCTGATTTTTTCTTCGTCCCAGCGTTTGCGCACGTATTCGGGCATTTTGGCCAGCGCGCGCACGCTGCCCAACATTACCATTACCGGCACGGTGGTGGAAATTTTAAACAAAATCCTGGCCGTGTGCGCCACACAGATTGTGGAGGGGCGTTTTACGCAGGCCAGCCTGGATATGGAGCTGGACAAAGCGGCCAAGGAAGTGGAATATTTGCTGTCGCTTTATGAGGGATAATTATGTTTGACAGAGTAGCGTACACGCTGTTTAAATTCGGCAAAAAACTGAACCAGTCTTTCCAAAACCGCCGCGAACTGTTGGAGTGCGCCCTGCCGGCTCTGCGGGATTTGTTTAAACTGGACCGCGTGTATTTTTTCAACTGGCAGCAGGAGCGTGCGCTGTTGTCTTTAAACATGATGTGCAAAAAAGAATACTGCATGGACATGCAGGAGGATATCTCCGTTTTAAACGAGCCCGAATTTTTGAAAAAATTGCTGCAGGACGGTATAGCCGACACGACCGATTTAAACTATCCCGCCGTATATGTGCTGCTGAAATGGCAGCGTCCGGCCATGACGCTGGAAGGCGACGACGTGCGCACCGTTATTAAAGAAAGCGTGGGCGTGCTGCGCCTGGAGCGTTTCCGCAAAAACCGCGTATTTCGCGAAGCGGAAAAGAAAATGATTAAAGCCGTGGCGGCGGAAATATCCCACAATTTGACCAATACGGAAATTGACCAGGCCAAAAACCAGCGTTTAAACACCGCCACCGCGCTTAACGATTTGGCCACCATTTTTGCCACGTCGCTGCGTTTGTCCGACGGACTGGAGCTGATTTTGCAGGGCGTGCAAAAATACTTCCGCTTTGACCGCGTGCGCCTGTACCAGACCAATTACGACGGCACCAAAATCAAAAGCATTTTGGGGGTGGACATCTCCGGCGAGGTAACCCGCCAAAGCGGCGACGATTTGCCAGAAGACGAACGCACCCTGCTGCGCGACGTGTTTGACAAAGGCGCGGCCTACCGCACCATTCACAACGTGGTGTATATCCCGCTGAAAGTGCAGCGCAACAAAGTGGGTTTCCTCACGTTTGACAATTTGCTTTCCCGCCGCCGCATTGATTATTTGGATTTCATTTCGTTAAAACAGTTTTCTTCCCAAATCGCCCTGGCCATAGACAACGCCGCGCTGTTTGAGCGCGTGCAGGAACTGTCCAACTATGACGAGCTGACCAAACTGCCCGTGCGCCGCTTCTTTAACGAAAAATTTGCCGAAGAAATTTACCGCTCCAAACGTTTTGATTTGGTGATGTCGGTGATTTTGCTGGACATTGACCTGTTTAAACAAATCAATGACACCTACGGCCACCAAATAGGCGACTGGGCGTTAAAAGAGGTCAGCCGCGTGCTGCGCACCAGCCTGCGCCAGACGGATTTCCCGTGCCGGTACGGCGGGGACGAAATGATTATCATGCTGCCGCGCACCAACGGAGAAGAAGCCAAAATTATCGCCAAGCGCCTCAAAGACCGCATTAACGCCATTGCCGTGCCGGACCGTTACACCGACGGAAAGCGTGTGACGTTAAGCATCAGCCAGGGCATATCGGTTTTTCCGCAGGACGGCACAACGGCGGCGGAGTTGTTTGAAAAGGCCGACAAAGCGCTGTACTGGGTCAAAAACGGCCGCCGCGGCACCTTTGCCGTATACCGCGACGTAGCCGACGACCTGCCGCAGTAAACGCGGCGCGGCGGCTTTTTGGCAGGGCGCCCCAGACGGGAAAACGAATGTTTGGGCGGCGGAATTTTTTCCGCAAAAGAAAAAACAGCATAAAACAGTTGACAAGAAGGCCAAAAGTTGCAAAAATTTAAGAGTAAGTTTTCCGTCGCATGCTTTTTATGTTTTAAATATAAGAGGCCGGCGGTTTTCAGTCGTGGGAAGATTTTATTTTACTAAATGGGATACCACATAACACATATGACACGTAAAAATTTTTGGAAAGTTTTCTCTGGCAAAGCGGTCCTGGCGGCTGTTTTGCCTCTGTTGTGTTTAGCCTTCGCCTCGCCCGCGTTTGCCCAGACGGCGGAAATCCGCTCCACGGGCGTGTATTATATTGACGGTGCCAGCAATATTAATGATGTATATTGTAACTGGAGCCCTGACGATCTTGATCCAAATGGAAATGCTTATAAGAGCGGCATTGTCAATGTAGGCGATCATCAGACCAATGACCCGTGGGATACCTCTGCGCTGATTGAGTATGACCAGCCGTATCCTGCGCCGAAACAGACTAACAACTATCCCAATCACTGCCTGGCCTTGTGTATGGACGTGTACTGCACCAATAAACCCAACGGCGCGACGACATACTCCATTTCTTTCCCGATTCAAAACATCATGTTTGAAATTGTGAAGTACCGCAATGGGGCGGATATTGCCAATCCGGAAACAAACCCTGCCGTACGCACGATTTACCAGAGTATTTTAGATAATGATATAGGCGGCGGAACTGGAGGCCAAGATTTATCCGACTATATGTGCGCCTCGTACAGTTGTTTGGGAGCCACCAGCAGCTTTGAAACATCTTGCAGCTGTCCCAATCCGACATATGAATGTATATATGAAAGCAATGGTGATGACTCTTATGATGCAAATGATTTTCAGTGTCGTTCTTTGAATACAGTCGGAGCGCAGTTTAATCAGCCCGCGACTGAAGTTTGTTCGGGGTTAGATGGGACGAATTTGCGCTGTGGAAGCGGTGGCAGTACAGAATTTGCCGGTGAAACAAACTGTATCGTTCGTGCCGAAAATACCGGTAAAGGATATAATGAGCCGATCCGTTTTTGCACGCCGTGGGACGGATCTTATGAAATCCAGGGCGAGTTCGGCAAAACCAACGGCCAGTTTGGTTTCCGCGCTACCATTAATACGGAATACCCGGGCGACGGCATTGCCATAGAAAATATTTCCATTAACCAGACGTATCCGTATCCGGGCAACAACCAGTATCCCATTCAGGTAGACGTAACCAATGTGCACACCGTGCGCACCACGCCTACGGTGGTGGGGGATATTACGGGCGTGCAGGCCACGCCGTATTCCATTGCTTACCGCCTGAGCAAAGACGCCGACGTAAAAATTCAGATTTTTGACGCTTCCGCCCAAGTGCCTTACACGGGTGATGACGGCGATGACGGCACCGCCGGGGACAACAATCAGGGCATTATTTCAAATTCTGACGCCGAACTGGTGTTAGACCAAAACGCCGTCGTGCGCACATTGACGGACTGGGAGCCGCGCCTGGGCGAAGGCATGCAGGGCTCCAACGAAGACAGCGCCGTGGTAGAATCCGACCCGTGGGACGGCCGCGACGATTCCGGCCGGTTGCTGCCTGCCAACAATTATTTGATATCCGTACAGGCCAAGAGCCAGGACGAGTGGCCGGGGACGGACTTTTCCCGCGCGGTCACGCGCCAGCTGTCTTTGGACCCGTTGAAACTGACCGATATTCAGGTGCAGGGCTTGAACAAACAGTCCACGGCGTACGCCGTAGTGCGCTATGTGCCGACGGAAGCCTCCAATGTATACTTTGAAGTGTATTCTCCGGGCACCACTTTTGATAGCTTATACACGCAGGGGCATCAGCCGACGGGCACCAGCCCGGCGGTGGCCGATAACAGCGGCGTAGTGGTTTATTCCAATAATCAGCAGCGCGGCCGCGGCGCCAGCTACCCCGACCAGTGGGACGGCCTGTGCCATAATGCCGCCGGCTGTGCCATTCCGTATCCGAATGGCACCAAGCTGCCTATTACCGGCACCGTGTTTGACGGAACGGCAGGAACCTGTACGCCTGACGGCGGTACAGTAACAAACGGAAACTGTGTGATTTCTTATGCCAACGGCGCGCCTTTGCCGGACGGGGACTATGTGTATGTGCTGTGGGCGGAAGTGCCGTATACCAGCACATATTATAACGGCGCGGCTTGTTATCCTAATCCGGCCGGTTGTAATACGCCCAGAACCGATGACCCGGAAACTGCCCAAAACGGCACCTACACCGGCGTAAAGACACGCAAATATTATACGGGCACGCTGCCCGTGGAGCGCGGCGTGGTGGATATTACCATTCAGCCCGTCAGCTACTCCACCATCGGCTCCAGCCCGACGGCTTACGGTTTGGATCCGTTTGTGTTCCGCTATTCCATCGCGCGTGAAGCCGTGGTGGAAGCCTATGTAAAGAATACCGCCGGACTGACTGTCAAAACACTGACGGACGAAGGCGGAAACACCAATGTCGCCCAGCAAATGAACACGCTGACCTGGGACGGCCGCGACGACCAGGGCCGTATGGTGGGCCCCGGCACATATATGTTTGTGGTCACCACCAAGGACCCGATGTTCCCGCAGAGCGTGCAGACGCAGGCTTCGGCCCTGTTTCCCGTGGACCTGTACCGCGTGGTGGACGTGAGCACCACTGATGTGTACGGTGACAGTGAAGCCCGTGCCACCATCAGCTATATGCTTTCCAAGGCCATGAACGTCCAAATCAATATATATAATAAGGATGTGGTCATTCCGGCGCAAAATACCACCGGCGGCAAAACCGAAACGGTGCTGACGGCTGTGCCCAATGACTGGACGGCTCATGACTCTCTGCCCGGGCTGACGGCCAATGCGGCCCTGCCCGCCACGATGGACGAAGTGAACTATGTGGACGGGGACAGTATCGGCACCAATATCGTCTATACCGAGCCCGTATATGACGCCGCCGCCAACACCTATACGTATTATGCCGTAACCAAAAACGTAACCGCGTTTTTTGATGAAAATCACGTACAGAACAACAACCTGAACTTCCCTACGTATGAGACCTATACGGTTACGTCCATGGTGCAGTACACGATCAGCGCCGCCGCCTGGCCGCCGCGCGTGTGCGACCGCCAGACCGACGGAGGCGTCAACAGCATTTTCAACACCAACGGTTCGGTCAATCCGGCCGCCAATCCGCAGTGTATTTACGTCAATGATTTGACGTTTACCAACTATCCGGCCACCCCGCAGGAAGCGCAATATAATTACACCGAAGGGGCGCGCCAGACGCTGGACGTGCGCCTGCAGCCGGTGAAAACGTTTAACCGCTCCGCCACCAGAGCCGGTGACGGCGTCGTGCAGACCGAAGAGTGGGACGCGCAGTATTTCCGTAATCCCACCCCGGTGTCCACCGCCGACGGCGGCAAAAATACGCCCGAGGCCGTGGCCGCCTGCGCCAACCAGACGGATTTGAACGCCTGCCCGTATGAAATGATACCGGACGGCACCTATCCGTTCTATGTCTCCGCGCAGACGGATGAAGCGATGGATCTGTATTACGACAAAGACACCGCCCAGCCTGTACGCGACGCGGCGGAAGTCGTGGCGCAGACCGGCCTGTACGCTACGGACAAACCCGTTTACCGCATCAATATTACGCGCGGCCCCGTGTATTTCCTGGACGGCTCCGTGGCGGTGTATCCCAATGCGCCGCAGCTGTTTAACACTTCTTCCGGCCCCGTGTTTGTGCCGCCGTATGAGATTAATTTTGCCATCTCCCGCGCCGCCACGGTGGAAGTGGCCGTTGTCGCACTGGAAGACGGCCTGTGCACGGTAACCGATACGGCCGCCGGTACGCACGCCCCCAATGTGGAGAGGGCCCGCGCCGGAGACGTGTGCAAATACCTCAGCACGATGACCATTGTCAACAGTCCCAACTTTGACCCCAATGTGGTGCGCAAAATTTACTGGGACGGCACGGACAATAACGGCTACTATGTGCGCAACGGCAATTATGAAATCCGCCTGACCGCCAAGAACTACCCCGACGAAGGGCTGTATCAGCCCACCGTCAAGTCCGTCACGCAGAACGTGGACCTGCTCAAAGTGTATGACTTGCCGGAAGTGGAGGCATACGCTCTCAATCAGCGCGGAAGCAATATGAGCATTTCGTACCAGATTTCCGTGCCGATGAAAGTGGCCATACAAATCTTTAAACCGGGTACCACCATTTACGATTATCAGAAGGGTACCCTGCGCGACCCGAGCACCGGAAAAGAAGTGACTGATATCCGCGATGTGCTGGTGCGCGCCATTGTGGGCATACGTCCCGCCACAACCCTGATTGAAGAAATCTGGGACGGCACCGACTACGCCCAGCAGGACGTGCCGGACGGCACCTATCCGTTCCGCTTTGTTACGGCGCTGGATTCGTCCGATATTGACAGCGTAACCGGCGAAATCATCTCGGGCAATGACGGTATCCTGGGCAAACCGGGCGACCGCAAGATTGACTACGTGGCCGATACCAACCAGTATGTCAACCTGCATCATGCCACGGTGGCTATCGGCGACGGAGAGTTTGTCTGTGAAGACTGGGAAAAGACGGTGTTCTTCTATCCCAACCCGTTCAAAACACCTACGGGCACCATGGAAATTACCAAGCTGCCTGTGCCGGGAAAAATGTCCATTAAACTCTATAACCTGGCCGGCGACCTGGTGCGTGAAGGCGGTTACACCTGCGTGGACGCCAATAATATGACCGTTACCATGGGTACGTCCATAGATTTGCAGCCGGACAATACCGTCAGCAATACACCGTATACCGGAGCTATGCCCTCGGTGCGTAACGCGGCCCTGCGCTGCTTCTGGGACCGCACCAACGACCACGGCAAGAAAGTGGCCCGCGGCGTGTATTTCGGATTGGTGGATTTCCGGGCCACCAACGGCAGACAGCACTGCCAAAAAGTAGTGAAAATCTTAATCCCCAGGTAATTAGGAATTTATGAAGATGAAAAACACAGTTCTGTTTGCTTGTTTAACCCTGGCTTTGGCGGCTCCGGCCGCAGTGGCCCAAAGCTATTCTGAGGCCGGTACCAGCGCGAGCGCGTTTTTGAAAATTGACGCCGGCTCTCCGCGTGCGCAGGCCCTGGGCAATGCGTACGTGTCCATAGCCGAGGGACCGGAAGCCCTGTTTTGGAACCCGGCGGGCGCGGCTTCGGCCACGACCAAGGAAATCCAAATCGGGTATCAGGATTACCTGCAAGGGTATAAATCCCGCACGCTGGCGTACTTGCAGCCTATCGGCAAAACGATTATCGGCGTGACGTTTAACTATATGGATATGGACGGCTTTGATTACCGCGACGAATACGGCCAACAGCGTCCTGAAATCAGCACGCCGGTGCAGAACTTTGTGGGCAGCCTGTCTTTGGCCCGCGGGTTTTTTAACCAGGGGCTGCAAATCGGCGCTACGGCCAAATATATTAATGAAAAGCTGGACTCTTACCGCTACACCAACGTGGGTTTTGACGTGGGCGCCAAAGCCCGCCCCTGGAAATGGCTGGGCCTGGGCGGCGCGATTGTAAACATCGGCGATAAAGACGAAATGCCCCGCGGTTGGCGTTTGGGTGCGGACATTAATACCAAATACTGGACGGTGTCCGGCGAATATATGAAATATGTGGACGACGAAGGTCGCCTGGGCGTCGGTTTGGAAATCCATATCCCCGAAGATTTGTTGCAGGTGGCCCGCTTTGACCTGCGTGTGGGGTATTATGACCGCGAAAGCACCGGTTACAGTGACAGTGAGACCCTGAAAAGTTTGGGCTTGGACGGTACTTCCAAGGTGTCGTTTGGTTTCGGTATCTACAGCTCCGAGCTGTTCGGCTACGGCGCGCGCATAGACTATGCCGTTACGCCGTTCGGTGCACTGGGTACTTCGCAGCAGATTACGGTGGGTATTCAGTTTTAACGCGCTCCGGAACGCGTAAGACGTAAGTTTCGGGAGGTTGTATGAAAAAGGCATACAAAGCGGCGGCAAATAAGGTACGTTCCCGCAGGGGACAGACCGCCATAGAATATGTGCTTACGGCAGGTTTTTTGTTCGGCGCATTTCTGGCGTTCTACGCTTTGTATTCCAACCTGGTGCCGCAGCAGTTTGACCAGGGGGCGCAGCTCATTTTGACGACGTACGACGTAAGCAATTAGTTTTATAAAAATCAGGAGGAATCCATGAAGTTTATTATTGCCATGCAAAACCGCTTCAACGCGCTGAAAACGGCCGCGTTTGATTGCGTGAAAAAGAAAGAAGGCCAGAACACGATTGAATACATCATCATGCTCGGCGTGGTGGTGGGTATCGCGCTGCTGGTGGGTACCCTGGTGAAAAACATGATGCCGGAATTGTTTGACAATATCAAGCAGAAAATTGTCGGCGGCATCAACTCCAGCAACTAAGGATATGAAACTCTTTCGTAGGAAGCGTGAGGGGCAGGTAACGGTGGAACTGATGCTCATTCTGCCGGTGCTGATGTTGATGATATTCTTTATTTTGGAATACGGCAACATCGCCTATCACACGATTATCGCCAACCACGCTTCCTATGAATTTGCCCGTATCGGAGCTTTGGTGGGGGCCAATAAACCCAGCGGCCGCGCCAATGCGGGCACGATGCGAAACAAAATAAACATAGCCAAACAAAAAGTGTTTGGCGCCAATGCGCAGTTTATCAGCGTGGGCGTAAAAGTGCAGACGACGGGGGTGGACCCCATGTACAAACGCCACCGCCATGAAGATGTGATAGTAACGGTGACCTATCCCATTAAGTTGGCTTTTCCGGGCACCAGCTGGCTGCTGGCCGACGAGCCCAAACGCAACGGGATACGCCGTATCAAAGCCACGACGCGCATGCCCGTGGAAAAGACGTACGCCAGTTCGGACGCGGCGTAAAAGCGTCCTCAACGATTTTGTTATTTAATTTGCCGGAATGAAAGTTAAGGAGAAACAATGAAAAAAGGAATAATGCTTCCGCTGGTGCTGGCCATTGCGGCCGCTCTGGTGTACGCGATGATCGTCAACAGCCAGTCCAAAAAACTGAACGCTTCCAAAAGCATGAAAACCGTGCTTGTGCCCATCCGCGACATTAAAGAGCGCGAAGTGATCCGCCGCGATTATTTAAGACGCGTGCAGATCCCCTCAGCCTATGTGCAGCAGGACGCATTCACCTATACGACGGATGCGGATTTTGCGCGTATAGAAAATTCCATTGCGCGCATTCAAATCCCCAAAGGAAACCAGATATCCAAATATGCCGTGACCTCGCTTTCTCCCGAGGCGGGCCTTTCCAGCAAAATTCCGGTGCAGATGAGAGGCTTTATCATTACCGTGCCCACCAATGTGGCCAGCATGATTAAGCCCGATGATAACATTGATATTCTGGTGACCTTTGACGCCATTATGAAAAGCGGCGCCCGCCAAAAAGTGACGGTAACGCTTTTGCAGAACGTGAAAGTGCTCGGCGTGGGCTCCGACCTGGGCCAGGGCATGGACGCGCAGACGGCGGCCGCCCTGCGCAATGACGAAGAAGACGCCAACGCTTATACCGATACCGGCGCTTTGAGTTTGGCGCTTTCCCCGCGCGACGCGCAGTATTTGGCCCTGGCGCAGAACCAGGACGGCAGCGAGATACAGGTCATCTTGCGTTCGCCGGGTGACGTGACCAACTACGTCATGGAAATCGCGACTTTTGATAAATTATTCCAATAAAACAGGACTAATAAAACATATGAAATTTACTTCTAAAATCACATTGTTTGTTTTATTGTTGGCGTTGGCCGCTCCGGCTGCGCTGGCCAAGAAAACCCGGCTGGTGGCCGTCAGTGCTGACGTGGTGGAAATCAGCGGGACCATGAGCTCTGCCAAAGGTTTTGAATGGAACCAAATCTTTGATTTCCAGGAAGCGGACATACCGGGCATTCTGTCTCTGGGCGAATTTGAACGTCAGACGGCTGTTATTACCCGTTTGCGTTTGTCGGAAACGGAAGGACGGGCTCAGGTGCTGTCTAATCCTAAAATTGTAACCAGCTCTGGCAACAGCGCCAAAATCACCGTAGGCGGTAAAGTGCCTATACCGGTTATCAATAACCAGGGCGTAGGTTCGCAGCTGGAAGAATACGGTATTTTGCTCAACGTGCTGCCCACGATTATTCCGGAAAGAGGCAATATTATTGACCTGCAGGTGCAGCTGTCTGTGTCGTCGGTGGACTATTCCCGTACGGTGTCCATCGGCACTTCCACGGCGCCTTCTTTTACCAACCGCGACGTGGAAACCCATGTGGAGCTGAACAGCGGCGAAACGCTGGTCATCGGCGGCTTAAAGAGCAGCAACCGCAACGTCAGCGAGACGCGCGTGCCCATTCTGGGCCATATTCCGCTGATCGGCCTGTTGTTTAAATATAAAGACGTGACCGAAGAGCAGCGCTCGCTCTTCCTGTTCATTACCGTGGAAGTGGTGGAATAATTATATTTTATGGCAGAAATTGAACCCCAGAAAAGTGAAGCCAAAATTATCGCTTTAAACAGCCCCAAAGAAGGCGCGGGGAAAACGACCCTGACGCTGAACCTGGCTTTGGGCTGGGCGGGCATACAAAAGCGGCCGGTGCTTATTGTGCCGCTGGATCCGCTGGCGCGTCAGGAACACAGTTTTTATTTGGATATTAAAAAGCCCGTCAGCGTGGCCGATATTTTGCGCACGCTGGGCAATGCCAATATTGCCGTGGTGGGGGGGCTGTTGCGCGGCAAAGTGTCCATGTCCCAGTGGGGCGTGGGCGTATTGCCTTTGGGTAACACCCGGGCGCAGGTGGCTTCCATCAGTCCGAAAATTCTGATTCCCATTTTATCGCGCCTGTCGCAGACGTTTGATATCTTTTTGGACGTGGATTCCTCTTTCCCCATGCAGGCGTTTTCGTTTGATATCGCCGACAAAATTTTCTGGGTGTCCAATGCCACGCGCACGCATTTAAATTCCACCGTGCAGTTGTTTAACGATTATAAAGAGCAGCATTATCCCATGGAACGCGTCAGCGTTATTTGCAACCAGTACGATATGCCCGGCTCCATCCCGTACGAAGAGGTGGAACGTTTTTATAATTCCCTCGGCCGGGATATTGATGTGTTTTTACCCTGGGATGAAGGCATTATGGCCTCTTCCAACCGCAGGGAAGTGGAAATTATTTCCAATCCGCAGTCGGAATGGATCAAGGGCCTGCGCCTGGTGCTGGCCCGCATACGCGATCTGACCCCGGCCCCGAAAGACTGGACGGCGTCGGTCAGCGACGAAGAATTTACGCAGGCCGCCAAAGAAATTTGGAATCCCGTTTTTTCCGGCGGCGCCGCGGGCGCTCCGGCGGAGAGCCATGTGGCCGTGGAAGAAGAAGGCGAAGCCGGCAAAACCAAACTGTCTTTCTGGGATGATTTGAAACAGAAAGTGCACAAAGACGTGGTGCGCACGCTGGAAATTGAACGCATCGTCATCAGCGATGAAAGCACCGCCAGCGCACAGACGCGCAAACGCGTGGCCGCCATTGTGGACGATATCTTGCAGAAACAGCCGAACCTGCAGTTCTCCCGCGACCAGCGCACGCGTTTTGCTTCGGAACTGTTGGACGAAATTTTGGGTTTGGGTCCTTTGGAAACCTTAATGCGCGACCCGAGCGTTACCGAAATCATGGTCAACGCCTTTGACAAAATCTTTATTGAGCAAAAAGGCAAACTGACCTTAACCAAATATAAATTCAGAAACAACGAGCAGGTGGTGCAGGTAATTAAGCGTATCGTGTCCCCGCTGGGTCGCCGTATTGACGAGTCCGTGCCTCTGGTGGACGCGCGCTTGAAAGACGGCTCCCGCGTAAACGCCATTATTGCGCCGCTGGCCGTGTCCGGCCCGACGCTGACCATCCGCCGTTTCTCCCAAAAACCTTTCGGGCCGGAAGATTACTTCCGCTTCGGCACCATCAGCCCCGAATGTATGGAATTTTTGGAAAAATGCGTGCGTATCCGCAAAAACATCATCGTCTGCGGCGGTACCGGTACCGGTAAAACCACCTTTTTAAACGCTTTGTCGGGCTATATTGCCAACGACGAACGTATTATTACCGTGGAAGATACGGCCGAGCTGCGCCTGCAGCAGCCGCACTGGGTGTCTTTGGAAAGCCGCCCGCCCAACGTGGAAGGAAAAGGCCAGATTACCATTCAGGATTTGGTCAGAAACTGCCTGCGTATGCGTCCCGACCGCATTGTGGTCGGTGAGTGCCGCGGCGGCGAAGCGCTGGACATGTTGCAGGCCATGAACACCGGTCACGAAGGGTCGCTGACCACCATTCACGCCAATACGCCGCGCGACGGGCTGTCCCGTCTGGAAGCAATGTGCATGCAGGCCAGCGCGGACCTGCCCATTTTTGCCATACGCGAAATGATTTCCTCGGCCGTGAACATGATTGTGCAGCTGTCGCGTTTTTCCGACGGTTCCAGAAAGGTAACCTATATTACCGAAATGCACGGTCAAAAAGACGGCGAAATACAGTCCACCGACCTGTTCCGCTATGTGCAGACGGGCGTGGACGAAAACGGCAAAGTGCAGGGTATTTTTGCCCCGACGGGCAATTTGCCCACCTTTTACCGTGACTTTCAGGCCAAAGGCGTCCCCGTGCCGGAAGAGGTGTTTACGCGCGGGGCGGTGAAGCTCAACGAGAACGGGGAGCCGGATCTGTCCTCGCTGCAGCAGGTGCCTCCGCCGCCGGCCAAGCCGCAATAACCGGGAATGATATGAAAAAAACGGTTTTCTTGCTTTGTTTGTTTGTGTTTCTGTCCTGCAGCCTGCCGCAGGCCGTGTTTGCGCGTGCTTTGAGCCCGCAGGACAAGCAGAAAATAGAATGCGCCCAGTTTAAGATGTTGGTGTTGGGCAATTTCTTTGATGTCACGAAATCAGTTGAGCAAAAAAAATATCAATATCCCTCCTCTTGCGGTTCGTCGCTGAAGGGCAAAGATGTGTCCATTCCTTCCTGGTTTCCTGAAGAGTTGCAGCGTATGGAAGCGTTTAAAGTGGTGTACATTCAGGGAGAAGGCACTTTGAGTGAGGCCACATTGTGGTACCGTACTTTTGCCAACATATATGCCTATCTGTCCCGCGCCAATGACGCGCTGGACCCGAGCCAGCCCGTCGTGCTGGAGCAGCTTTCCCGCGGTTATGTAAGCAACCGCATCAATCTGGTGGCCAACCTGGACCGCTTAAATAAAGAGCTGGTCCGCGGCCAGAACATATATAATATGAAAGACAGTATGGACGGCCGCGCGCGCGCGATGCTGGCCACGCTGGAATTTATGAACCGTGAATTTTACAGCACGGTGGAATCTTTTACCAGTCCGGCCGCCCAGAAAGAGGACAAATACCGCCAGTCCGTTATGGCGGTGGTAACGCTGGCCAACCAGCTGTGGAGCGAGTTTTATGCTTCGCCCATTCCGATGGAAAAACCGGACCCGAAAGTCTATCAGACCACGGACGGAGAACGTTTGTTTAATACGCTGATGCTGATTTTCGGCGCCGTACTGACGGCGTATGCGGTATTTCTGTTTCTGGAAAATAAAAAAGAAGAACTGCTTATCGCCTGGGACAATTACCGCGAGAAAAGTGTGGCCTGGGCCGAAGCGTTCAACCGCCAGTTTTTGACCATTGACGTGCGTTATATCGTATTCGGCACCGTGGGCGTGTTTGCGTTTTTTGGTTTGATGATGGGCTGGTCTACGGGCGGTTTCGGCGGGGTGTTTTTATTCCTGGCTGTCACTGCATTGGGGGCGGTGGTGTCCGTGCGCATTCCTCCCATTGTGTTGGACCAGTTGAAAAAAAGCCGCGGGCGCAAAATTAACGCGCAGCTGATGGATTCG
>DWVB01000022.1 GCA_019120455.1 Candidatus Avelusimicrobium excrementipullorum | reverse complement strand
CCGTCCAGGTACCGCCGCGCGGCCTGCGCGATTTTGTGGCGCATGGTCAGGTTGCGCACCATAACGGGGTTGCGCAAATCCAGATAGCGGTATTTCATGCGCGTTTCTTCGGAAGCCTCGCGCGATTTTTCCACGTCAAACGGCAAAGGCACGGACGTGTTTAACAGTTTTAAATTTTCCACCGCGATTTCTATTTCGCCCGTTGGGATATTTTTGTTTACCGCCCCTTCAATGCGGTGTTTGACCTCGCCGGACACTTCCACCACGTATTCGTTGCGCAGGGTGGAGGCCAGCTCAAAAAACGGGCTTTCGGGGCCTACGACGATTTGCACCAAGCCGCTGCGGTCGCGCACGTCAATAAACAACACGCCTCCGTGGTTGCGGTAGCTGTTGACCCAGCCGCAGACCGTCTGTTTGGTGCCGATGTGCGAGGCGCGCAGGTCCCCGCAATAATTCGTTCTTTTCATACGAGTTTTTTAACCTCTTGGATAATGCTTTGCAGCGGCAGCTGTTTCTGTTCGCCGCTCGTTAAATCTTTTAAAGTGATTTGCTGTTTGGCCAGCTCGTCTTCGCCCAAAATCAGCGCATACGCCGCGCCGCAGCGGTTGGCCTGCTTCATCTGGCCCTTGGCGTTTTTGTCAAACAGGCCGCCTTCCGTGCGCACGCCGGCCGCGCGCAGGGCCTGCATCAAATTAAAGGCCGTTTCGTTGCACTCGGGGCCCAATGACGCCACAAAAACGCTTTTTTCCCGCTGCACAGGCATTTCCCCGCGCGAGGCAATCACGCGTTCCACGCCCATGGCCCAGCCCACGGCGGGCGTGGCGGGGCCGCCCATACTCTTAATCAGGCCGTCATAGCGCCCTCCGGCAGCGATAGCGTTTTGGGACGTATCCCCCGCCTGAAATTCAAACACGGTGCGGCTGTAATAATCCAGCCCGCGCACCAGCATGGGATCTACGACAAAATCTATTTTCCCTTTCAGCAGGCGCTGAACTTCATCAAAATGCGCCTGGCATTCGGGGCACAGGGTCATAGTCGGCACGCGGCCGGCAAAACGGGGCCCGTCAATTTTGCAGTCCAGCACGCGCAGAGGGTTTTTCTCCAGGCGCGTTTGGCAGTTTTCGCACAGGGTATCTTTTTCTTTGGACAGAAAATCAATCAGCGCTTGGCGGTAGAGCGGGCGGCATTTGTCACAGCCCAAACTGTTGATTTTGACGGAATAATTTTTGGCTCCGAAAGCGGACACGATGTCTTTGAGCATCAGTATCATTTCCGCGTCGGCGGACGGGGCGGAATTGCCTATGGACTCGGCGCCGATTTGCTCAAATTCGCGGTAGCGGCCCGCCTGGGGGCGTTCGGCGCGGAACATATTGCCGATATAATAAAATTTCTGCACCGGAGCGGCCTGCGTAAAATTATTCTCCAAATACGCGCGCACCACGCCCGGGGTACCCTCGGGGCGTATGGCCAGCTGGCGGTGGCCGGCGTCTTCAAACGTATACATTTCTTTTTGCACGATGTCGGTCGTCTCGCCGGTGGATTTGACAAACAACTCTTTCTGTTCCACCGTCGGCAGGCGCAGCTCCGAAAACCCGTAGCGGCGCAGCACGCCGCGGGCGCAGTTTTCCAGTTCGGTAAATAAATTGGACTGGGGCTCAAAAATGTCCCTAAAACCTCTGACCAGTTTGCTCATATAATGTTATTTTAGCATTTTAGGCAAGGGGACGCAGGAAATGAAAAAACCGGAGGCAAATGCCTCCGGCCCCGAAAACAAATCAAGCGGCGTCAGGGCTGGCTTTTATATTTGGCATGCAGTTCTTCAAATTGGCGGTATAAAGCCGCCTCCGAAGAGTTAAGCGTCTGGCCGCTTCTGCGCTTGGACAAAATGGCGCGCAGGCTGTCTCCGTATTGGCGGATAAAACCGTCCAAATCCGCTTTGGCCTGGGTCTTGGCGGAAGAAACCGGCTGCTGTGCGGCAGGAGCTACAGAAGCCCCGTCCGGCACGGACGGAACGGCCGAAGCCCCGCCGTAGGAAGCGGGCGGAACCGCGTCCACATAAGTGGAAGGCAGCAATCCCTGGGCCTTAGCCTGCTGACGCTGGCTTTGCAGACTGTCATAGTCCGCCGTCACTCCCTGCAGCTGCTGCTGTATCCGCGCCAGTTCGGCGGTTTTTTCCTGTATTTCCTGACGGGTTAAATAAGAAGGGTCTTTGCGGGCGTAATCCAGCTCAGCACGCAGGGAACTGCTTTTAAGCTCCAGCTCCCGCTTTAAATCAGACGTATTGCTGTACTGGGACAGCATATTGACAAGCTGTTGTTTGGCCCGGCTCTGTTGTTCTTCCGCACTGCGGGCAAAAGCCGGTTTGGACTCGGGCGCATATCCGGCGGCGGCCCAGGCGGCAAATTCATCTCTGTCCCGCTTGGCCGCGGCCGCATCTTTGGCCCGCACGGGCAGCCCGTTAATATATACATAATTGCGTCCGCACAAATCCGCCCAGCCGTTTTGCAGACGCGGGGACTTTTTCCCCTCTGCACGCAGGATAAAATCCGCGGCATGAATGAGTCCCTCGGCGTCGTCGCAGGAAAAAGCCAGCGCACTGCCGCCCGATTCACGCATGGCCGAGCGCAGGGCAAAAATATTTTCAAAATTCAGCAGCGAATACTGCGCATGCGCATTGGTGCCTCCGGGAGCCCCCGATACACGGTATTGGTCCGCCAACCCCAGCAAATGGCCGGTTTCATGCAGGGCCACATTTTCGGTATGGGGGCGGGCCATCACAGGAATGGCCCTGATTTCATCTTTGGGGAGAGACTCCAGATATAACTCTTTGGAAATTCCCTGCGTCGGCAGCATAATCTGCCAGGCATTCCCGCCGCGCAGCGAAGGGCTGGCCGTGCCCTGGGACACCATTTGGGAAGTGGCGCCGAGCATCACATTGCGGTCACTGCCTTTTATCAGCAGGTCATAAGACAAACCGTCGCATTTCTGGGCACCCGGGTTTACCAGGTTTAACTGCACCCGCTGCGGCAGCACCGCCAGCACATCGGCAAATTCCTGCGTACGGCCGCTGTTCTGCAGCACCTGACGCGTGCCGGAAAACCAGGCGTCAAAAGCCTTTTGTTCTGCGTCCAACAAAAACTGCTTTACGTCCGCTTCATTTCTGTATTCCGGATAGTTTTCCAGCGTCACACAGACATTTAACGCATGTTTGCCCTGCAGCAGGGGATAGATCAAAAAATAGCGGTACGAATCCAGCCTGTCCGCCTCCTGGGGAAATGTGTTAAACAACCCCCAGCCCGCGGCAGGCAAAGACCAAACGGATAAAAACAGCAAAGCCCATAATTTTTTCATAATTTGTCCTATAAAAACACCCCGCGCGTAAAACCCGCCCCTGGCGCTTTTACACCGGTCTTTATACATATAGTATAAACATTAAACAGCCCGTTTTCAAGGAAAAGAATCAAAAAGTTTATTTTAAAGTTTCTGACAGAATGCGGCAAAAAAACGACAGCCGTTTGTGGAGTCAATCGCCCCAAGGAACTCCTGCGCGCACGTCACAGCGAAGCAGCGCCGATTGTTATTTACTTGCGCAAACGTGCGATTTTTTAAAAAGAAAACGCTCCGAGTCTAGGCGCAGACGACTGAGGTATACTGTGAAGGGGCGGAGCCCGAGGTATCCGAAGGAGTCTGCAACAACGAATCGGAGCGTTTTAATTTAAAAAATGGACGTGATCGGGATCGAACCGACGACCTCCTCGTTGCGAACGAGGCGCTCTCCCAAGCTGAGCTACACGCCCGAAAAACGGTGTTCCTGCTGCTTGGAACATATTTATTATAGCATTTTTGATAAATTTGTAAAAACTTCCTTCCCCTCCGACGGAAACTCCGCACCGGCACGCGCCCCGTTGAAGCGCGCGCCCGGAAAAGATACAATAATATATATTTCATTTTTGTGAGGGAACTATGTCCAGCAAAATCAGAGTCAGCGACGTGGGCCGTTATGTCGGCCAGGAAATTACGTTAAAGGGCTGGCTCTATAATAAACGCTCCAGCGGCAAACTGCACTTTTTGCAGCTGCGCGACGGAAGCGGCATTATCCAGTGCGTGATGTTCAAAGGCGAAGTTTCGCCGGAACTTTTTGAACTGGGCGACAAACTGACGCAGGAATCTTCCATTATCGTTACCGGCACCATACGCGAGGACAAACGCTCCCCGCTGGGCTTTGAAATGGGCGTAAAAGATTTGCAGGTTGTGCAAATGGCCAAAGATTACCCCATTTCCCCCAAAGAACACGGTCCGGATTTCCTCATGCACAACCGCCATTTGTGGCTGCGCTCGCTGAAGCAAAACGCCATTTTGAAAATCCGCGACGAAATTATTTTCGCTATCCGCGAATATCTGCATAATAACGGCTTTGTGCTGGCC
>DWVB01000021.1 GCA_019120455.1 Candidatus Avelusimicrobium excrementipullorum | reverse complement strand
ATTTCTCACGCATCACGGCAAAGAGTTCGGCCTGTTTGACCGTATCAATGCCCAGGTCGGCTTCCATATCCAAGTCCAGATCCAGCATATCTTCGGGATAGCCGGTCTTTTCGGATACAATCGCCAAAATATCTTTGGTTACGTCGCCTTCGTTCAGGCTCGGCAGGGCCGCTTTCGGCGCAGCAGCCGGAGCCGCGGCAGGCGTTACGGGCGCGGCGGACGGAGCAGGCGCGGACTGGGCCGCAGAGGCGGCACCCGCTTCACTGCCCGCATTGGCGATAGCATACTTAATAATGGAGCGAATGGTCGGATAGTCTTTAAGCTGGACGCCTTCCTGTCTGGCAATCTGATACTTTTCGCGCATAATGGCGAAGAGTTCCGCCTGTTTGACCGTATCAATGCCCAGGTCGGCTTCCATGTCCAAGTCCAAATCCAGCATATCTTCGGGGTAACCCGTCTTTTCGGACACAATCGCCAAAATATCTTTGGTTACGTCGCCTTCGTTCAGGCTCGGCAAAGCCGCTTTCGGCGCACAAACCGCCGGAGCAGCCGTCGCAGGAGCCGCGGCAGGCGCGGGCTGGGCCGCAGGCGTTACGGGCGCGGCAGCCGGAGCCGCTTTGGCATGAATGGCGTTGACTTTATCCACAAAAGCCTGCGCTCCTTCCATGACCAGCGACGGTTTGACACCGTGTTTGTAATTGTCTTTTACGCGCAGGGTATTGTGTTCCACTTCCAGCACCGGATTTTCCTGGTGGGAAATTTGCTTGAGCCAGGCTTCGTGTTTGGCCGGATCGGAAATGCGCGGTTCACCCACGCTCCACATTTTTTCCAGCAGCGTCATGCCGATCTGCGAGCCGAAACCCGCCGCCAGACGCAGCGCGTATTTAAAGTCGTAATGGCCGCCTTTGCTCAAGGTAATGCCTTCCAGCTCGGGGTCGGCTTCCTTAAAATTGGCAATGGGAGGCACGATGCCCGTGTTGAGGCAGCGCACGGCAATGGCGTCCTCCAGCCCCGCACCCATGGAGTGGCCGGTAAAGCCTTTGGTATTGCTGACGATAACGGAGCTGACGTCTTTGCCGAAGGTGGATTTTAAGGCATACGCCTCGGCGCTGGCCGAACCGCCGCGCGCGGGCGTATAGGTTTCATGGGAAATGAACACCAGCTGTTTGGCGATGTCGGAGCGGTTTAAACCGAAGTCTTTTTCGGCATGGGAAACCAGCTCATTCATCACCTGCGCCACATGCCCCACGTCCAGGCGGGTAACGTGGAAGCCGCTGTTGCGGATTTCCGTGGCCAGCAGTTTGGCCAGCGGTTTCATGCCGCGTTTTTCCACTTCGCTCTGTTCTTCCACAATCAAAGACACCGCACCCATGCCCACAATCATGCCGTTGCGGCGGCGGTCAAAAGGCAGGGCGGCTTTGGTCACGTCCGCTTCCGTCGTGGCGGCGCCGGAGGCCAGGAAGGCCGTCAGCATCCACTCGGCGATGGAATCATTGGTAATGTCATCTGCGCTGATAACGATCACGCGTTTGGCGCGGCCCAGGCGTATCCAGTCATGCGCCACGGCAATAGCCTGCGCCGTGCTGGCGCACGCCGCACTCATGGAAGTGGCGGGCCCTTTGGCGCGGATCCACTGCGCAAAATGCGACTGGGCGATAATAATGGTTTTTAAAATAAACTGCGAAGTAAACGACTGCAGAGCGGGCACTTTGGCCATTTCTTCGTCGTACCAGGCTTTCAGCTCCGCTTTCAGCGCCGGGTCGGAAATCTGGTTGATAAATTTTTCATAGAACTTGGTCAGTTCTTTGGCGTTTTTGTTTTCCAACAGGGCCGTCAGCTTTTGGGCAAATTCCCCCATCATGCTGTTGGTGATAGGATAGGCGGAGGTGAAAATCACGCCCGTATTGTCTATCATATCTTCCGGCAGGCCCCAGCGGTCCGGCAGATAACCGCCCGTGGAGGTGGGTTTATAATACAACACCAGCGGAATGCCTGCGTCTTTGAGCGCCAAAATACCGGCGGCGATGGCCAGCTGGAAACAGCGGTCCATGGACGCCACCCATTTGGCGGGCAGGCCGAACTCTTTTTCCAAATCAAAACTGCCGGCTTTGGCGGCCAGTTTGACGGCCTGCGCTACGGAGCTTAAATGCTCAATGCGGTGATTGCCGTCTTTGGATTTAATGACGACTTCCACATTTTTGTCAATTTGTTTTTGCTGGCAGTCGCTGCTGACGGGCTCAATCAAATTGCGGCCCTGCAGGATTTCGTCCAGCACGCCTTCGCGGAATACTTTGTCCCAGCTGCCCGGGCCGCCGGCGGCAATACCGCTGATGACCACGTTTTTGCGCACGGAGCATTCCGCGCCTTCTTCCAGCAGCCGCTCCATTTTGGCGGGCATATTGCCTTCGCACTTTTCAGTCGGCGTGGCGGAAGCGTCCACCCATTTGACAAAGGCCGGATTATAGGTGGAATTGTCACCAAAGATATCGGTGCCTTTCCAGTCAATGGCGATGCCCGAGGAAATCAGGTTGGCAAACAGATCGTTGAACTCCACAATGCCGCCTTTTTTGGGGTGGTTGGAAGCCAGCACTTTAATATCTTTTTTATCAGACAGCGTGCTGGCGGCCAGCGCGGAAAGCACGCGTTTGGGACCGCATTCCACAAACAGGCGCACGCCGGAATCGTAGGTGGTTTTGAGCTGTTTAATCCATTCCACCGAGTGGGAAATCTGCGTGACCATGAGGTCTTTGATTTTATCGGGGTCATTGGGATAAAATTCCGCCGTGACGTTGGTGGTAATGGGCAGTTTGGGCGCGTTAAAAGTCAGCGTATCCAAAAACGCGCGGTACTGCGGCATGGCCGGACGCACGATTTCGGAATGGAAAGCATGCGAAACGGGGATTTGCACGGCCTGAATACCCATATCGGTAAACATTTTAATGGCGTCGTCCACGGACTTGGAAGCGCCGGCAATGACGGTCTGGGTGGGGCAGTTTTTATTGGCTACGGCCACATACCCGCTGATGCGTTTGAGGTGCGGCTCCACGGCTTCGGCAGTGGCGGCGATGGAAGCCATTTTGCCGTTGTCTTCCACTTTAATTTCGGACATTACCTTGCCGCGGGTGCAGACGGCTTTGAGGCCGTTTTCAAAATCAAAAATACCGGCGGCCACGGCGGCGGCGTATTCGCCCAAACTGTGCCCCATGACTACGTCCGGCTTAAGACCGAAAGAGGACAGCAGGCGCATCATGGCCACGTCGGCGGTCAGCATGGCGGGCTGGGTCATTTCGGTTTTCTTGATAGCGGCTTCCCGAGCGGCCAGTTGTTCTTTGGTCTCACCGGGTTTGCTCCACAGCGTATCGGTCAGGTTCTGGCCGATGATTTTAATCAGGTGCTGGTCGGCTTCCATGAAGGTATCCATAACCACTTTATACTTGGAAGCCAAATCTTTCATCATGTCCACATACTGCGAGCCCTGGCCCGGGAACATAAAGCAAACCTTGGGTTTGTTTTCGCTGGGCGTAAACGGATAAATGCCTTTCATTTTCAGATACAGCGATTCCTGCGCCCATACGTCCTGCCCGCCGGCAATCTTGATGAAATATTCAATTTTTTCTTTCAGTTTTTCCGGATTTTCCACGTTAATGGAAACGGCGAATTTGCGGGGTTTCTGAATATGGTTTTTATAAGAAATGCTGGGCAGATAGGTCGGGTCATATTTAATGGCCAAAACGGCTTTGCCCAATTCATTGAATAAATCCTGCTTGGTGTCGGCCGAGAAGGTCAGCACGTCGCTTTGGATTTTTTCGCCCGGGACAAGCAGGCTGTACTCATTTGCATTCATGGTTTGTTGCTCCTGTACGGCGGGGGTAGGGTTGGAAATTTTGGCGGCGCAGACTTTGTTTTCTTCCGTCTTTTTCAGCAGGCCGTCGTTCATTTCTTCCAGCGCCACATGGAAGTTCGTACCGCCGAAACCAAAAGCGGACACGTTGGCGCGGCGCACCTTGTCGGTGTTCCACGGTTCCAGCTTGGTAATCACGCGGAAAGGGCTGGTGGCCCAGTCCACGGTCGGGTTCGGGGTTTCAAAATTGACTGAAGGCGGCAACACCTTATTATATAAGGCCAAAGAGGTCTTAATTAAGGAAGCAATGCCCGCCGCGGCCTTGGCATGGCCGATTTGGCTTTTTACGCTGCCCAGACCGATGGTGCCGGGTTTGGCGTAAGGGCCGAAAATTTCATACAGGGCGTTGAGTTCCACAGCGTCACCCACGCGGGTGCTGGTGCCGTGCGCTTCCACCAGGCCGACATCGCCCGGCGTATACTCCACCTGTTCAAAAGCCTTTTGTACGGCGATTTTTTGGCCTTTGGGGTTGGGAGCGGTAATGCCTTTGCCCTTGCCGTCCGAAGACGCGCCCACAGCGCGGATGACGGCATAGATTTTGTCGCCGTCTTTGACGGCGTCGGAGAGGCGTTTTAAAATGACCGTGCCCGCGCCTTCGGCCATGACGAAACCGTCGGCCTTGGCGTCAAAGGGGCAGGAACCTTTTTCGGACAGCGCGCCGATTTTGCAAAATTTAATGTAAGCGGAAGGGGACATCATCTGGTCCACACCGCCCACGATGGCCATGTCAAAGTTGCCTTCGCGCAGGCCGTTGACGGCCTGGTCCACGGCGGCCAACGAAGTGGCGCAGGCGGCGTCCACGGTAAAGTTGGTGCCGTGCACGTCAAACACATTGGCCAGGCGGCCGGCGATAACGTTGGCCAGCTCGCCGGGCATGGAATCTTCGGTAATGGGCGTAAACTTCTGGCGGACCCCTTCGTCCATTTCATCCAGCAGTTTTTGCTCCGCGTCCGCGGGCAGGGATTTATAAGTAGGGGTTTCTTTTAAGATTTCATAGAGGAAAGGGCGGTTTAAGCGGGTGTTGGACATTTCATTTTTCATGCCGCCCATGGAATTGCCCACAATGACCGCGCAGCGATCACGGTTAAATTCTTTTTTGTCATACCCGCTGTCTTCCAGCGCCATGCGCGTGGTTTCAATGGCCAGGTGCTGCACCGTGTCCATCTGCTTGGCGATTTGCGGCGGAATGCGGTATTTAATGGAATTAAATTTAAAACCTTCGGGAATAAAACCGCCGATTTTGGAATAAAGTTTGTCTTCGGCTTTATGATCGGGACTGTAGAAAAGTTTATAGTCCCAGTAAGATTTGGGGATTTCGGTGATGCAATATTTACCAGTTTGAATGTTTTGCCAGAACTCGTCTTTATTTAAAGCTCCGGGCATAATGGCGCCGATGCCGACAATGGCAATAGGCTCTTTGGTTTTATTGTTCATTTTGTCTCCTGAGTTTTTGGTAAAACTCTATTATGGATATATTATATGAAATTTAGGGGTATATAGGCCAACCGAGCGGTAAATTTTGCGCAGGAGTTTTTAAAAATTCTCACCCGCAGAGTTAGATTTTTGTTCTCGCAAAATCATAAACATGTGCCAGGAACAGCGTTTGAACGGTAAAATTAAAAAAAGGAACATTTGCACAGCTCCCGCCGGCACACCGCCGCAACTAAAAACTTAAACAAAAAGAGCCCGCCTTTTGCGGCGGGCTCATGCAAAATCAAAACCGTTTTTGCTATTTTTCGGTTTTTTCGGACACTTTTATGTTTTCAAGTTCTTCAATCAGACTCAGCAAAGTGGGCTGTAATTTTGTGACATATTCCTGCTCAAAGGTAGACAGGCGCTGTTCCATGCGGGAAACCAGCCGGTTTAAATCGGCATTGTTTTTATCCTGCGCCAGTTTTAATTCTTCCAAATGATAATGCAGTTCTTTCACTTTTTCTTTTAAATCCGTAACTTCCAGCGCAGAAGTATTTTGCAGAGAACTTAAAATGGAGGCGCGGGAAGCGAAACTCGGCTTGGCTACGGTCATGACTGTCAAATCTTCCACCGGATAGTCCAGGTCCGTTTCGCCCGCCAAAGCGGCGCGGTATTTTGCCGTAAAATAAAACAGCAAAATAAAACACACGACAAAACCGATTAACTGAAAAAGAAGTGCGTTTAACATATGTATTATATTATCATATTTTCACGCGGAAAACACGGAGAAAGCCCTTGTTTTTCCCTTCCGCCGCTTCGCCCCGCTATAAAATACCGCAAAAGGCCCTGCTTTAAAATAGGGAGCGCCCGAACAGACGCTCCCCTGCGGGTATCTTGCCGGACTGATCGCCCGTGCAAAAGAACGTATTTATTGACCGCAACAACGAACCGTTCGGTAACAAGAAGTGGATACCTCCACCAGAAGGGGTTTTTCCTCTATCATTCTCCCGTTTCCATTGTTTGCGTTGTTTAAGTTGCAGTTGGCCATACAATTCACACACGCATTCCCCGTGAGGCGGGAACATCGTGTTTCAGTCCCCCACCAGGCACTTACCGGAAAAATACAAACCCTCCTTTTGTCCGTGCAAGACCGCCTCAAAAGATATAAAATGTATATAATGGATGAAACATTGATTGATACCCTGTTTTCCCGTTTTTCCGCCGGACGGACGCCGGACAAAACCGATTTTAACGCTTCCAAAATGTTTTCCCTGCTGGAGGATCCCTTTGGTATCTGGTGCACATTCCACGCACCGGCGGAAGAAGCCGTCAATGAATTAAACCGTTACGAAAATTTAAAAGTCCGCACGGACCGCAACAGCCGCGACGCATGGATAAAGGAACATTTCCCGGGCGTGGAATTTGTCAGCGCGACGAATGATACCGACCGCTTCAAAGGCACCCTGCGCGCCATGGCCGAAGGCAAACCCGCCGTGGCCAATGCCGCTTTGTGGAATCTGCCCGCCAGCGTATACGGCAGCATCAACCTGCTGCGGCGCGTAGACGAGGGAAACAGCGTTTTTGGGCCGTACCATTACCGCATCGTTCAGTTCAAACGGGCGCACGATTTAAAAGAACATTATGCCTTACAGGTGTCTTTGCTTAACCATATCTTGGCTGACATACAGGGCTACACGCCGCGCTACTGCCGCGTGGAACTGAAAGGCAAAACCACGGAAGTGGATTACCTGGAGCACGAAGAACGCCTGGAACGGGAGCTGGCCTATTTCCGCCTGATACGCGACGGCAAAGCCAAGCCCGAGGCGCACAAACCGCCCAAGGCGGCCAATCCCCCCTGGCGCGTGTACGCCAATAAAATGGTGGAACAGAGCAAGGACCTGCAAATGCTGCCCGCTTTAAGCGCCGAAATGCGCCAGTGCCTGAAAATTTACGGTATGTTTAGCACCGATGACGTGGCCCGCGCCGGTCTGGAAAAATTACGCGGCATTCTGGAGGAGCCCTACGCCACGGACGCCTATTATAATTCCGTGGCCTACCTGCACCACAAACCCGTACTAAAGGAAGAAGGGCACTTTCCCCCTCCCGCCAAAAAACGCAATCTATATTTTGATTTTGAAGCCACGGAAACTTTTACCAAAGACAACCAGTCTTTTGTCTACTTAATCGGCATTTGGGACAAAGAAGAGGACAAATATGTATCTTTTGTGGCCAAAACGCCTGAAGAGGAAATTAAAATCTTTGAGCAGTTTTACGATTATATCAAAGACCCCGCAAACACCGTTCTGTACCACTGGACGGAATACGAAGCCAAAAAAATGCGCAAAATGGCGCAGGAAAATAAACACGACGAGCAAAAACTCAACCTGCTGGTCAGCCTGTGCTATGATCTGAAAGTGGCCGTACAGAAGGCGTTTTACCTGCCCGCGCCGAGTTTTTCTTTAAAGGCCGCCGCACCGGCCTTCGGGTTCAGCTGGCGGCAGGACGACTGCGGCGCCATGGACAGCATGGTGTATTTTACCAACTGGCTCAAAACCGGCAGGGACGAACTGCTGCAAAAAGTGCTGATGTACAACGAAGACGACTGCAAAGCCATGCTGTACCTGGAAAACAAACTAAAAGAAGCGGACATATTAAAACTGAAATGAACAAAGAATTTTCCGTCCTGCAACAATGTTTACGGGCCGCCGCGTCCGTCGCCAAACGGCGTTTGGGCAAAGTAAATTACAGCCTGAAAGGCAAGGCCAACCTGGTTACGCAGGCCGACGTGGCCTGCCAAAAAGCGATTTTGCAAATCATTAAGAAAAACTTTCCGGAGCATGATTTCCTGGCCGAAGAAAACGGCCTGAAAAGCACCGGCTCCGAATGGAAATGGGTCATTGACCCCATAGACGGCACCACCAATTACGCCCACACCATGCCGCATTTTTCGGTGTCCGTGGCGTTGGCCCATAAAAACGATATTGTGCTGGGCGGCGTGTATGACGTATGCATGGACGAATTATTTTTGGCGCGCAAAGGCAAAGGCGCCACCCTTAACGGCAAAAAAATACATGTTTCCCGCGTGCGCAAACTGCAGGACGCCCTGCTGGTGACGGGCTTTCCCTACGAGCGCGAAAAACGCATGGACGAACTGCTGGCCCGTTTTAAAAGATTTATCCTTTCCTGCCACGATATACGCCGGCTGGGTTCGGCCGCGCTGGACATGTGCTGGGTGGCCGCGGGCCGTTTTGACGGCTATTGGGAAGACTGCTTAAATCCCTGGGACATCTCGGCCGGAAAACTGATTTTGGAAGAAGCCGGCGGCAAAGTGACCGATTACCGCGGCAAAAAGTGGACCCGTCTGGACACTTTCGGCGCGCAGACGCTGGCCAGCAACGGTAAAATTCACAAAGAAATGTGTGATATAATAAAAGTAGGATCGCTTTAATGAACATACGGCGGCCGCGCCCGCGTGCCGCCCGGCAGCAAGGGTTTGACGCAAAGGGGTTTTTCATGTCCATCAGCGTAGTAAAACAGTACAGCGTGTTCCTGGTCAACGAACCGGGCGCGCTGAAGAATTTTGCGGAACTGTTCGTCAAAGAACGGGTCAGCCTCATCGCCATTTCCCAGGACGTACGTTTTGATGCGGCGGTGGTGCGCGTGGCGGTCAACTACAACGCCGAAATCAGCCACGCCCTGACCAAGGCCGGCTTTACCAGCGTCAAAACCGACGCCATTTGCATAGACACGCCCGACCGCGTGGGCCTGGCCTATGACATCGGCGACGTGCTTCACCAAAAGAATATTAACATCACCACCATTTACGGCGCCTGCATGGGAGACGGACGCACGCGTTTTATCGTCGTGGTAAGCGATATTGCCCAAGCTTTGAGCGCATTGGAAGGCTCCGGCCGGTTTTAAATTCCCCTTTGCCAAACACAAAAACAGGCGGAATAATATTTGTTCCGCCTGTTATCAAATATCCGCCGCCGTTTATTTCATCCATTTTTTGCGGTCTTTCATTTCCTGTTTCCATCGTTTCTGCGCCAGCTTATGGCGTCTTTCCGCTTCTCCGCTTAAAATATCGTCCACGCGCCGGGCTTTGATTTGCTCCAGGTTGGCTTCCTGCTCCTGTATCATTTTTTCCCAGCGGTCCATATCGGCGCGCGTGGCGGCGATGCGCTCCTTACTCCAGGCGATGCCTTCGTCGGTAGCTTCGGATACGATTTCGGACAGCTGTTCTTTGATCTGCGCTTTTTCTTCCTCGGATTTGGTTTTGCGGTAACGCTTGGTCAGTTTGCGTATTTCTTTGTTGCGCGCGTCAAAACGTTCTTTTTGCTCTTCGGGCGTCAGCGGCTGCGCCTGCACGGTTTTTTGGGCGGGCACCAGCTTGGCGGCTTTAACCGTCTGCGGGCCGGCGGAAGCCTGCTCCGTCATCGGGGGCTGCACTTCCTGTGCAAACAGACCCGAAGCCATACATAAAATCCCCGCCGCCAAACAAATATTTTTCATCATTTATCCTCCTAATGTCCGAGCGTTTTGGAAAACAAACTGATAACGGCCACGCCGGCCACTATCAGCCCGATGCCTAGCAGAGCCGGCCCGTCCAAGCGCTGGCGGAAAATCAGGTATCCGCCCAGCCCGGTCAGCACAATGCCCAGCGCGCTCCACAAAGCATACGCCACGGCCAAATTAATGCTGCGCAGCGTCAGACTTAAACAATAAAAAGAACCCGCATACGCCGCCGCCGTCAACAGCGAAAACCACAGCCTGGTAAACCCGTCACTGGCCTTTAAAGAGTTGGTACCTATGACTTCCAATATAATGGCACAAACTAAATACACATAAGGCTTCATATTTATTGCACGCTGCCGTCTTTTACGCCCGCTTCGGCAAAGCCGCGCGCGCGCAGTTTGCAGGAGTCGCAATGTCCGCAGGGCTTGTCCCCGCCGCTGTAACAGCTCCAGGTCAGTTCAAACGGCACGCCGAGTTTGGCCCCCAGCCGCACAATATCGGCTTTGTTTAAATCCATCAGCGGGGCCAGCACTTCCACCCCGCGGGTTACGCCGCGCTCGGTGCCGCGGTTAATGGCTTCGCGCGCCGCGTTAAAAAACGCCGGCGTGCAGTCGGGATAACCCGAAAAATCCACCGCGTTGGGGCCGGCCACAATGGCGTCGGCATGGACGGCGTCCATCAAAGAAGCCGCCACAGACAAAAATACCAAATTGCGCCCGGGCACATAGGTAGAGGGAATTTTGCCGCTTTCAATTTCTTCCATGGGCTGGTCGGGAATAGGCTGGTTTTTATCCACCAGCGAACTGGAGACCAGCCACGGGAAATCCAGCGTCAGGAAATGTTGTTTGACGCCCAGTTTGTCGGCAATTTGGCGCGCGGAACGCACTTCGCGGTCATGTTTTTGCCCGTAAGAAACGGTCAGCGTTTCGCATTCATAGCCTTTGTCCAGGGCCCAGTATAAACAGGTGGTGCTGTCCAGCCCGCCGGAGAATAAAACAATGGCTTTCTTTTTCATATGGCTTACAGTCCCCCCAGGCTGGCGTTGAGCGCGCCCTCTATTTCAAAATCCTGCATGGCTTTAATGTCCGCTTCGTCCAAATCATCTACATATTTAATGGCGTACACAATCAGCGTGACCCGGGGATTGGCCGCGCCGTCTTCGGCGCTGTTATACTGCCCCAGGAACATGGCGTCGGCTCCTTTGGCGGCCACATAACTGCGGGCTTTTTCCACGCCGCGTTTTAACGTGTCTCGGTCCGGCGCCAGATCTCTGATGCGCAAAAGCCCCAAATTTCCGTACGGGCGGGTAATCTGGCTTTTATCCGTGATAATTTCCACATTGGCCGGCTGGTTTTTGGGAAATTCCGGCCCGATGGGGATCCAGTCCAAATTGGCCTGGCTCAGCGTGGCACAAGCCCCCGTCAGCAGCATAAAAGGCAAAATCCATAATTTTTTCATATTTCCCTCCTAGTTTTTAGACGCCAGCTGCCCGCAGGCCGCGCTGATGTCGTTGCCCATACTTTTGCGTATGGTTACGCCGATGCCCATGGCTTTGAGCGCATCGGCCATATCCTGCACGGCGCGGTCATCGGTTTTTTGGCCGCGGCCCAAATTGCAGGCAATCAAATTGACATGCAGCAAATAACTGAATTTGCTGTCCCGTATCCATTTGCCCAGCTTGCGAATATGCTCGGGCCGGTTGTTTACCCCGTCTATGACGGCATACTCCAAAAACACCTGCCGCCCCGTCAGGGCCAGGTATTCGTCCAGCGCGTTGCGCAGCGCTTCCAAATCCCAGCGGCGGTTGACGGGCATGAGTTTGCTGCGCTCGTCATCGTCGGCGTTATGCAAAGATACGGCCAGATTGACCTGCGGCAAATCCACGGCCAGCTTATGCAGTTTGTCAGCGACCCCCGACGTGGAAATGGAAATGTGCCGCGCGCCGATGTTTAAAAAATCGGGGTTGGTTAAATGCTGCACAGCCTTAACCGTATTTAAATAGTTCAGCAGCGGCTCCCCCATGCCCATAAATACCACATGGGAAATACGGTCGCCGATTTTTTCTTTTTTCACATACTGAAACCACATCAGCACCTGGTCGGCTATTTCTTCGTCCGTCAAATCCCGCTTAAAGCCCATACGCCCCGTACTGCAAAAACTGCAGCGCATCGGGCAGCCCACCTGCGTGGATACGCACACGCTCCAGCCGTCATGCGGTTTTAACAGCACGGTTTCAATCAGCAGGCCGTCTTTGAGTTTTAGCAAAGCCTTGGCCACGCGGTCCTGCTCGGAGAATACCATTTTTTTCACGGTAAAACTTAAAATCGGCCGTTCCTGCTCCAGCCGGCTGCGCAGCTCTGCGGGCAGGGCCGTGGCCTCCTGCCAGGACGATATGCCGTTTTTATAAACGGCGTCTTTTACCTGGGCAATGCGGTAGTTGGGCAGGCCCGCGTCTTTGATAAATTGTTTGACGTATTCAAAATTCATGGGTTCATCCTGTCGGAAAATCAATTCTATTTTATCATTTTTGCGGCCTCTGCCAATGCCTGCGGAAAACGGGGAGAGGACATTTTGCATATATAAGGTAAGAAAAAGTGAAAAAACGCCCGTTTTTTAGTATAATACCTGCACTATGAGCGAAGATATTAAATTCAGTACATCCGGTTTTCGGGCGGTTATTGCAGAAGGCTTAACGGCGCAGTCCGTACAGCGTCTGGCCTTCGGCATTGCCGACCATGTTTTGGAAAATTCCTTCTACGGCTTTGAAGGCAGCGGCTATCTTCGCCACTGCCAGGCCCAGGGCAAAAGCCCCAAAAAACCGCTGGTTATCATCGGTTACGACACGCGTTTTCTCTCTAAACAGCTGGCGTATGTGGCGGCCAATGTGTTTTTGGCCTGCGGCATCGGCGTTAAAATGGCCGACGAACCGCTGCCCACGCCGGTGGCGGAATGGAACGTGCTGAAAGAAGCGGCCGTCGGCGCCGTGGTTATTACGGGCAGCGAGGCGGAATACAATGTTTGCGGGCTGAAGTGGATAGCCTATTACGGCGGCATTGCCAACAATGAAATCGTGGAAGACATTGAAAAACGCACCCCGGGTCCTTCGGCGCAGGTGCTGAAAACCTCGTCCACGGAGTTTGACCATTTAAATTCCGCCGTCGTGCCTACCAATGCGCTGAAAAAAGAATACATGAGCCATTTGGAAAAACTGCTGGACGGCAAAGCGCTGAAAAAATCCAAATTGAAAATCGCCCTGGACCCGCTGTTCGGCACGGCGCAGTATTATTTCCGCGCGCCGCTGGAAAAACACGGTGTCACCGTGGAAGCGGTAGACGAAGGAACCGACGTGCTGTTCGGCGGCAAAGTGCCCAACGCCGGCCCCGTCAGCCTGGAAGATTTAAAGAAACTGGTGCTTGCCAAAAAAATGCACCTGGGCATTGCCTGCAACCCCGACTGCGACAAATTCGGCATTATTGATTCCGACGGGGAATGGGTATCCCCCAACGAAATCGGCCCCATGCTTCTGCACCACATGGTTAAAAACAAAAAGCTCAAAGGCCGCGTGGTGCGCAGCGTGATTACCTCCACGCTCTTTGACCAGGTGGCCAAAGCACACGGGCTGATGCTGCGCGAAACGCCCGTCGGCTTTAAATACATCACCGAACTGATGACCACGGGCCAGTATATTATGGGAATGGAGGAATCCGGCGGCATCGCCGTGGCCAACCATATCCCCGACAAAGACGGCCTGCTGGCGTGTTTTTTGGTGGTGGACATGCTGGCCGTGGAAGGCAAAACGCTCAAACAGCTGCGCAAAGAATTTTACAAACAATACCGTCCCATGTATGACCAAAAGGTCAGTATCCCCAAGACCGAAACGGAAATCAACCGCATCATGGAACGGCTGGACATCAAACCCCCCCTGGCTGTGAACAAAACCTCCGTGTGGCGCATAGACTCCACAGACGGCTTCAAATTTATTTTGAAGGGAGGCAGCTGGCTGGCCATACGGCCCTCCAGCACCGAGCGGCGCATCCGCCTGTACGCGGAAGCGCCCGACGAGAAATTGCCCGCCGTATTAATTAAGGAAGGCAAAAAAATCATAGACAGTATCGTCTGACGTTTGGACGGAGGGGAGGCTTATGGCCCGTATTAAAAAAGTAACCGGCAGAGAAGTGTTGGATTCCCGCGGATACCCGACGGTGGCCGCGGACGTGGTGTTGGACGACGGCAGCACCGGCACCGCCATGGTGCCCAGCGGGGCGAGCACCGGCTCGCACGAAGCGCTGGAGTTGCGCGACGGCGGCGCGCGCTACAACGGCAAAGGCGTACTAAAAGCCGTGGCCAATGTGGGCAAAATTGCCAAGCGCGTCTGCGGCATGGACGCAAACGACATTCGTCTGATTGACGACACCATGATCGCCCTGGACGACACGGAAAACAAAAGCAAACTGGGCGCCAATGCCATGCTGGCCGTGTCCATGGCTGTTTTGCGCGCGGGTGCGCAGAGCGCGGGCAAACCGCTGTATGAACACATACGCGACTGCTACGGGCTTAAATCCAAACAATACATCCTGCCCACGCCGATGCTCAATATCGTCAACGGCGGCAAACACGCCGATTCGGGCCTGGACGTGCAGGAATTTATGATTGTGCCGGCCAAGGCAAAGACCTTTTCCGAAGCCCTGCAATGGGCGGCTGAAACCTATCATGTACTTAAAGACATTTTGAAGAAAGCGGGGCAGGTCATCGCCGTGGGCGACGAAGGCGGCTTTGCGCCGAAAATCGCCAAACACGAAGACGTGCTCAAAACGCTGGTGGCCGCCTGCAAAAAGGCCAAACACGCGTCCATGTCTTTGGCGATGGACTGCGCGGCCAGCGAGTTTTACAAAAAAGGCAAATACCATTTTGAAAAGAAAGACTACACCGCCGAGCAAATGACAAAAATTTATGAAGGCTGGTGCAAGAAATTCCCCATCGTGTCCATAGAGGACCCGCTGCAGGAAGACGACTGGACGGGCTGGAAACACATCACCGAAAAACTGGGCAAAAAAATCCGCCTGGTGGGCGATGATTTGTTTGTAACCAATCCCGCCCGCCTGCAAACGGGCATTGAACAGAAAGCGGCCAACGCCATTCTGATCAAGCTCAACCAAATCGGCACGGTGTCGGAAACCATAGACGTTATTTTAAAGGCCCATAAGGCCAACTATTCGTGCATCATTTCGCACCGCTCCGGTGAGACGGAGGACAGCTTTATCGCCGATCTGGCCGTAGCCACCAATGCAGGCGCCATTAAAACCGGCGCGCCGGCGCGCGCCGAGCGCACGGCCAAATACAACCGCCTGCTGCAAATTGAACACGAACTGGGCAAAAAGGCTTCCTACGCCAAAGACAAAGCATTTAAGAAATGAACGACTTAAAAGCCCTGATTATACGACACCGCAAACCGCTGCTGGCCGCCGTACTGGCGGTGGCGGCGGTTTGCTGGTTTTTGGGCAGCAGCTTTGTGAATTTAATCCATAATAAAATGGAGTTTAACCGTTTAACCCGCCTCAGCGCGGAGCTGGACACACAATACGAAGACCTGCAAAAACGCCTGGAACTGCTTAAAAAACAGGATCCTGCCTATTTGGAACGCGTGGCGCGCGTGGAGTATCACATGTCCGCACCCGGCGAGACGGAATTTCGTTTTACGCCAAACTGATTTTTATAAAGGAACCGCTATGAACATAGACGTATTGGAACTGGGCCCCATGGCCAACTGCACTTATTTAATCAGCGAAGGAAAAAACGCCCTGCTGATTGATCCGGCCTGGGACATGAATTTTATTGAGCATACCTTAAAACAAAAAGGCCTGGAGTTGCTGGCCGTATTTTTCACGCACGGGCATTTTGACCATGTCAAAGAAGCCGAAACTCTGTTAAAAACGCACGGTTTAAAAGCGTATTTAGAGCAACATGACGTCATGTTAAGCGGACTGCCGGCTGAAGTTTTACAGCCCTACAGCGGGGAACAAAATTTAAAAATCGGCCCTTTTAACATACACATTATCCCCACGCCCGGACATACGGCGGGCGGAGTATGCCTGCAAATAGGTGATGCGCTGTTCACCGGAGACACGCTTTTCCCTGGCGCATGCGGACGCGTAGATTTGCCGTCCTCAGACGCGCGGGAAATGCGCAAAAGCCTTTTGAAACTCTCTAAACTTCCTGATGACACGCGCATTTTTGCCGGGCACAGTTACGGTGGAAAGTGTTCTTCTTATATTTCGGCAGAACGCTTAAACAACCCGTTTATGCGCAACGCCATCAAAGATGAAAAGGTAATCTAATGCACCCCGTACTTTTACACATCGGTTCTTTTGAGCTGGCCTCTTACGGGCTGATGACCGCGCTGGCTTATGCGGCGGCCGCGTGGTATTTGTACAAACGCCTGCATTATATTCAACTGGACAAAGACACTTTTTGGAACATTATTTTTATTGCCTTCGTGTCGGCGCTGCTGGGCTCCAAACTGCTTTATTTAATCGTTTCCTGGCCGGAAATGGGCGCCACGTTTGCACAGCGGCTGGCCAACGCCGTAAAAGACATACGCTACGGCTTTGTATTTTTCGGCGGGGCCGTAACGGCCATTGCCGCCCTGCTGATTTACTTAAAAAAGAAAAAACTGCCCGTACTAAAAACGGCGGACTTTTTAATCGTAGGCCTGCCCATCGGGCACGCCATCGGGCGCATAGGCTGTTTTTTGGCGGGGTGCTGCTTCGGCAAACCCACCTCCATGCCGTGGGGCGTGGTATTTACGGATCCGCACAGCCTGGTGGCGCGGGAATATTTGGGCGTACACCTGCACCCGACGCAGCTGTACGAGGTTTTGGCCAACATCATTTTATTTTTCGTACTGCAACATTATTATAAAAAACCGCATAAAAACGGCGCGGTACTGGCGCTGTACGTTATCGGATACAGCGTGATCCGCTTCGGGATAGAGTTCTTCCGCGGGGACTTCCGCGGGGAATATATTTTGGGGCTTTCCCCCTCCCAGTGCATTGCGCTGGCGGCCGTTTTGGTTACGCTGGTGGTTATGCGGTTTTTGAAAAAGGATGCGTCCCATGCCGGATAAAAAAATACTGGACTTTACGGGTTATTCCCGCCGTTTGGACATTTTTGCCGCAGACGAACTGCCGCAGTTTTCCCGCTCCATTGTGCAAAAAATGATTAAAGACGGCAAAATTACCGTCAACGGGAAAAAAGTAAAACCCTCCTGGCCACTGCAGGAAGGCGAACGGGTGGAAATAGAACTGCCCCGAGCGCAAGAGAAAAGCAACAGACTGGCGCAGCTGATTATCGCAGACGGAAAAGACTATTTTGTCATCAATAAACCCGCCGCCATGCTGGTGCACCCGCAAAGCCCCGTCTGGGAAACCAACCCCGAGGCGGCCTTTGCCTCCGAAGAAACCCTGGTGTCTCTGGTGCTGTCCAATCCCCCCAAAGGCTTTGATGTAAACACGCCGCGCGCAGGCTTGGTACACCGGCTGGACCGCGAAACCAGCGGGGTCATGCTGCTGGCCAAAAACGAAGCATTTCAGCAGGCCATGACGCAGCTGTTTGCCTCACGCGAAGTGCATAAAACCTATCATTCCATCGCCTGCGGCGAAATACCCGACGACGCCGGCACCATAGACGTGCCCATCGGGCGCGTGGCCGGAGGCAAAATAAAAGCCTCCGACGTCGGGCGCGAAGCCGTCACGGACTATAAAGTATTAGAGCGCAAAAACGGTTTTACCTATGTGGAGCTGTATCCGCGCACGGGCCGCACCAACCAGCTGCGCGTACATTTAAGCTGGCTGGGGTATCCCGTGCTGGGGGACTGGCTGTATAAAGGGGCCACGGCGGACCGCCTGATGCTGCATGCGCGGAAACTGGACTTTAAGCACCCGCTGACGGGGAGAAAAATGACCTTTGATGCGCCCGTCCCGCCGGACTTTCTGGCCGCCTGGGACAGAGTGACCGAAAAGAAAAAATAAATTTGCCGCAAAAAATCCCCCGTAGTTTCATACGGGGGATTTTTAAATGAAATCCAAACTACAGCGTTTTCTGGTACAAACGGTAGCGTTTGGTTTGGTAGCAGCCGGCTTCGGTCATGCCGCGGATAATACCTTCGTTGTCTTCCAATATCCACGAAAGTTCCGCCTCGTCCCACACGGCCACGCCGTATTCCACGATGTGCTTAATCAGCACCAAATCAATGCCGCGCTTGCGAAACCCGGGCTCCACGCCCAGCATAATCAGCCGTGCGTCGCGTATTTTGGGCCATTTTAGCAGGGCTTTAAGCGTACGCCAGGGATTTAACAAGGTGCCGCGCAAAATCTTCAGCACATGGTTCATATTCGGTATGGCAATATAAAATCCGGCGGGCACGCCGTCCACCTCCGCCACGCAGGTGCCTTCGGGGCGGACGACCCATTTGAGTTCACTTACCATATCGCGCATTTCCTGCTCGCCGATAGGGGTGTGCCCCCAGTTCTGCGCCCAGGCTTCATTGTAAATTTTGCGGATAATTTTGGCCTCTTCGTCCAAATTTTTCAGGTTCAGGCGGCGCAGAGTCAGCCCTTTGGCGCGGCCGGCGCGGGCCACGATTTTTTCAAACAGCGGGGAAAATTTATCGTTGCGCGTGCGGTGGAAAGCCAACAAATCTTTGACCTTACCATACCCAGAACCTTCTATTAACTCCATATAATACGGAAAATTATACGGCATCATAATGGACGGCATTTTGTCAAAGCTGTCCACCAACAGGCCGTAAACGTGATTGGAAGAAGGGTTGGCCGGACCGCGCACAGCGCTGACGCCCTGGGCGCGGAGCCACTTTTCCCCCTCTTCAAACAAAGCGCGGGAAACGGCCGGGTCATTGACGCAGTCAAAAAAGCCGAAAAAGCCGATATTTTCCTGATGATATTCATTGTAAACGTCATTTACCAGCACGCACAGCCGGCCCGCCGCGCGCCCGTCTTTATAGGCCAGCAACAATCTGCGCCGCGCATGCTGCCAGAACGCATTGTCCGGCCGCAGCAGTTTGCGCGTATCGGCCTTAAGTTCACCCACCCAATACGGGTCGTTCTTATACAGCTCATAAGGAAAATCAACAAACGTTTTGATATCGTTTTCCGCGTCTTTTACGGTAATCTGCGCCATAAACCCTCCAAACAATAAACCCCGCCGCAGCGGGGTTTATAAACTTTATTTAATGACACCCACTTCACGGCCCGCTTTGGCAAACGCTTCAATGATTTTTTGCACGTGTTCATCGGTATGCGTGGCCATCAGGGTCAGGCGCATCAGCGCGTGGCCCGGGGGCACCGCGGGGCTGACGACGGGGTTGGAGAAAATGCCCAGCTCATGCAGGGCGCGCCACATTTTGAAGCAGTTTTCATTGCTGCCCACATGCACCGGAATTACCGGCGTAGTGCTGTGACCCAGGTCATAACCCAGTTCGCGCAAGCCCTTTTTCAGGTTGTCCGTCATGCGGAAAAGGTTGTCGCGGCGGGAAGTGTCGTTTTCAATCAGTTCCAGCGCCTTGTTAATGGAAGCCACGGAAGCCGGCGGCAGCGCGGCGGAAAAAATCTGGCTGCGCGCATTGTGGCGGATATAATGAATGACGTCCGCATCGCCCACCACAAAGCCGCCCACGGTGGCAAAGGTCTTGGAGCAGGTGCCGACCACCAGGTCCACTTCGCCGTTTTCCAGGCCGAAATATTCGCAGGTGCCGCGGCCCGTTTTGCCGATAATGCCGGTGGCGTGCGCGTCGTCTACAATAATGCGCGCACCGTATTTTTTGGCGATTTTAACGATATCGGGCAGCGGGCAGATGTCGCCTTCCATGCTGAACACCCCGTCCACGATAATGAGCTTGCCCGATTCTTCGGGCAGTTTGGCAAGGACGCGGTCCAAATCGGCGGGGTCATTGTGTTTAAAGCGCACCATTTCACCGTCGGAAAGTTTCACGCCGTCCAAAATGCTGGCATGGTCCAGTTTGTCCACGATGGCATAGTCGCCTTTTTTAACCAGGCAGGACACAACGCCCAGGTTCATCTGGTAGCCGGTGGAAAAGAGTAGGCCGGCTTCTTTGCGTTTGAAGCGCGCCAGGCGCTGCTCCAGCTGGTCGTGAAAAATCGTGTTGCCGTTTAAAAAGCGCGATCCCGCACAGCCGGTGCCGTATTTCAGCGCGGCTTCGGCGGCGGCTTTTTTCATTTCGGGGTCGTCGGCCAGGCCCAGGTAGTTGTTGGAGCCGGCCATAATGTATTTTTTGCCGCCCAGCATCACTTCGGGCCCCTGAGCGCTTTCAATAGGCTGGAAATACCCGTAAATACCCATTTTCATGGCCAGTTTGGCGTCTTTGTAATTCCTGCATTTTTCCAAAATATCAGACATACTCTTTTCCTTTTGTAGCGGATTACTTCCGCACTTTCTTTATAATATTGGTAGTGGAACGCCCTTTTAAGAGGGCAAAACGCACCACTTTTTTTGCAAATTCGCGGCCCACGATTTCCGAGGGCTTATAGTCGCCGCCTTTAACCAGCACGTCCGGCTGAACCAGCTTAATCAATTCATACGGCGTATCTTCTTCAAATACGCACACCGCATCCACCGCCTGCAAAGCCGCCAGCACCAAAGCGCGGTCGGCCTGCGTATTGACGGGGCGCGAAGGGCCTTTTAAACGCTTGACGGACGCGTCGCTGTTCAGGCCCACCACCAGCGCGTCGCCTTTGGAGCGGGAAAACTCCAGCACGCTGACGTGTCCGGCGTGTAAAATATCAAAACACCCGTTGGTAAAAACGATTTTTTTGCCTTCGGCGCGCCACTGCCGCAAAAGGTTGGACAGGGACCGGCGGGAGAGGATTTTATTTTTCGCTTTTAACATCGGTTTTTTCCGCTTCCAGCATGCGTTCAATCAGCCCCGTATCCATATTTCCGGCGATAAAATCAGGGTTGTTGACGATTTTCTGGTGAAAAGGGATGGTGGTTTTTACGCCGCCTACTTTAAATTCGCCCAAAGCACGGCGGCTGCGGGCCAGCAGTTTTTCGCGGTCCGGCGCCGTTAAAATCAGCTTGGCGATCAGACTGTCATAATAGCTGGGTATGGTGTAGCCCGTATACATGTGGCTGTCTATGCGCACGCCCAGCCCGCCGGCGGGGATCCACTCTTCAATGGTGCCCGGGCAGGGGGTAAAATTGCGCTCGCTGTCCTCGGCGTTAATACGGTGCTCAATGGCATGGCAGCGGATGACGGCCGCCTCATCCTGGCCGATGCACAGCGGTTCGCCCTGGGCAATGCGGATCTGCATTTTGACCAGGTCATAGCCGCACACGGCTTCGGTAACGGGGTGCTCCACCTGCAGGCGCGTATTGACTTCCATAAAATAAAATTCTTTGTTCTGCGCCATTAAAAATTCCACCGTGCCCACGCCGCGGTATCCGGCCGCTTTGACCAGCTTGACGGCGGCCTGCTGCAGTTTTTTGCGCGTGTCCGCGTCCACAAACGGGGACGGGGATTCCTCCACCAGCTTTTGGTGGCGGCGCTGCATGCTGCAGTCGCGCTCGGCAAAAGCGATGGCGTGGCCGTAATTGTCGGCCGCCACCTGCACTTCAATATGACGCGGGTTTAAAACGAGTTTTTCAAAGTATACGCGGTCATCGCCGAAATTGGCCTTGGCTTCGGCCTGGGCGGTTTTCATCATGCGTTCCAAATCTTTTTCCTCAAAGCAGGCGCGCATGCCTTTGCCGCCGCCGCCCAAAGAGGCTTTAATCATAATGGGGAAACCGATTTTTTTGGCCACTTCGCGGAAGTTTTTGCCGACTACGCCGTCCGAGCCCGGGGTAATGGGCACGCCGCCCTTGACGGCGATTTCGCGCGCGGTGCTTTTCACACCCAGCATGCTGATGGCATGGGCCGTAGGGCCGATAAAGGTAATGCCGGCTTTGGTGACCGCTTCTGCAAAATCGGCGTTTTCGGACAGAAAACCGTAACCCGGGTGCACCGCGTCCGCACCCGTCATTTTGGCGGCGGTGACGACGGCGTCAATATTCAAATAACTCATGGGCGAAGGCGCCGCACCGATGCACACGGCCTCATCGGCCATGCGCACATGCAAACTGCTGCGGTCCGCTTCCGAATAGACGGCTACGGACTTAATGCCCATTTCCTTGAGCGTGCGAATGACGCGCAAAGCAATTTCGCCGCGGTTGGCGATTAATACTTTTTTAAAGGGGGTGATTTTCACGTTTGCGCTCATGGCTGGCCTCTACGGTTCAATAAAAAACAGCGGCTGGCCGTATTCCACGGGCTTGCCTTCTTCGGCGGAAATAATGCGCAGCGTGCCGGACACGGGAGCGGTGATTTTATGTTTTTGGGAAAGGGTTTCCACCAGGCCCAGGCTGTCGCCTTCTTTGACGGCCTGGCCTTCTTTAAGCGGCAGGCTCTTGCCTTTGGCGGCGGACTGATAAAACCCCAGCGCGGGGGACGTAACGGCGGTTAAATGACAGGTAAATTTTGCCGGTTCGGGCAGCGCTTCACGGGTTTTGATTTCAATGCAGTTGTGGTCTTTTTCGTAGCAAAATTCGGCCAAATCGGTGGTTTTGAGCCATTGGGTAATTTCGGTAATGAGTTTGGTGTCCATAACGCCTCGCTGCTGCGTATTAAAAAATATTCTTTGTTTATTTTAGCATTTTTTATTAGGCACGGAAAACAAAAAATCAACCCTCCGCCCGGCACGCTCTAACCTGATTTTACGCTTTATGGCCGCATGTAAAAAAGTTACACTGGGCAAAAGAAACCAAAGCCGAAAGGAGGTATCCGTGCAAACAGCCAAACTGATTTTTTGGGTGCTGCTGTGCCAGCTGCCCGCCTGGGCGGGCATGGGCGCCGTCAGCGCCAATATGGACTGGTATCACGCTTTGCTCCGGCCGTCTTTTACCCCGCCGGACTGGATGTTCGGTGCGGCCTGGAGCGTGCTGTATCTGCTGCTGGGCGCGGTGGGCTTTTTAATCACCAAAAACGGTTTAAACGCCCAAAACCGCCCCACGGTCCTGTTGTTTGTCGTACAGCTGGCGGCCAATGCCCTGTGGACGCCCGTCTTTTTCGGCCGGCACGCCATGGCGGCGGCCCTGTTGCTGCTTTCCGTCCTCATTTTTTTAACCGCCTGGCTGATAAAACGCTCCTGGCGGGAAAACCGCCCTGCAGCCTGGCTGTTGGCGCCGTATATCCTTTGGTTGCTGTTTGCGTGGAACTTAAATTACGCGTTTTTACTGCTAAATTAGCAAAGGCCCCCTAAAAAGGAGGCCTTTGCCAAAGCAAGCCAAAACTATTTCTTACGCGCGGCGCGGTATTTGTTCAAAATATCCACCCCCAAACGCAGGGTTTTGTAAAACGTATTGTCCAGCAAAGAGGACACATTGTTGAGCAAATCAAATGTGCTCTGCGTTTTCGCCACGTTCTCGGCCGTCAGCGTGGCCAGGTATTCCAAGGCTTCGGCCGTACGCCGCACCTGCGTCAACGTCACCACGGCATAAACCACCAGCACCACAAACGCGGCTACGGCAATTAAAGTCATAATCTGATAAAAGTCCATAAGCTCCTCCCTCTTTATGTTTATTTAACCAGTTTCGGCGCGCGGGGTCAAGCGCAAAAGCGGATTACCTCCCCCTGAAAACCGCCCATTTGTACGCTTCAAAAACAGCCTTTTCTTAATCGTAATTATTCCGAAATAGAGCGGCTCCAGCCGCTTATTTTACCGCCTGAAAAAGCGTTTTGAAAAATATATTCTACGACGGAAAAATTTATTTTTTGCCCCTTTCTCCGCGCGTTTTGTATTCGGGATTTGCATTTTTGGTTTTTTTATGCAAAAATTTAAACTGTCGCGGGTTTATCGCGGCCACCATACACACAGGACTTATACCATGGAAAACGCAGAAGTAATCACGCATATCGTCAAAAGAGACGGTACTATTCAGCCTTTTGACTCCAAAAAAATTACCAAGGCCATCGCCAAAGCCGGCGAGGTGACCGGAGAATTTGACGCGGAAACCGCCAAAAAACTGACCATCCGCGCCATTAACATTATCCAGCAGCTTTATTCCGACACCACCCCCAACGTGGAAAACGTACAGGATATCGTGGAAGACGTTCTGCTGACCTCCAATTACCACAAAACGGCCAAGGCCTATATTTTGTACCGCGACCAGCATGCGCGCATCCGTGAGATTTCTTCCAAGTTTAACGTGGACCTGGTGGACCAGTACCTGCAGCAGCTGGACTGGCAGGTGAACGAAAACAGCAACATGGGCTACTCGTTGCAGGGCCTGAACAATTATATTTCTTCGGAAATCAGCAAAATTTACTGGCTGAACAAAATTTACCCCGAAAAAGTAAAACGCATGCACACCGAGGGCGATTTCCACCTGCACGACCTGGGGCTTTTGGGCGCCTACTGCGTGGGCTGGGACTTGCAGGACCTGCTGCTGAGCGGTTTTACGGGCGTGGTCGGCAAAGCGGAAAGCAAACCGGCCAAACATTTCCGCACGGCGTTGGGCCAGGTAGTCAACTTTTTCTATACGTTGCAGGGCGAAAGCGCGGGCGCGCAGGCGTTCAGCAATTTTGACACGCTGCTGGCCCCGTTTATCTATTACGACAAACTCTCTTATGACGAGGTCAAACAGGCCCTGCAGGAATTTTTGTTCAACGTCAACGTGCCCACCCGCGTGGGTTTCCAAACGCCGTTTACGAACCTGACGCTGGATTTGAACGTACCTTCTTATTATAAAGACCAGCCCGTCATCATCGGCGGCAAGCTGATGGACAAAACGTACAAGGAATTCCAGAACGAAATGGACCTGCTCAACCGCGCTTTCTGCGAAGTCATGCTGGCCGGCGACGCCAAAGGCCGCGTGTTCACGTTCCCCATTCCGACGTACAACATTACCAAAGATTTTGACTGGGACAACCCTAAACTGACCCCGCTGTGGGAAATGACGGCCAAGTACGGCATTCCGTATTTCGCCAACTTTATCAACTCCGACATGAACCCCGAAGACGCACGCTCCATGTGCTGCCGTCTGCGCATTGACAACCGCGAGCTGCGCAAACGCGGCGGCGGGCTGTTCGGCTCGGCCCCGCTGACGGGCTCTATCGGCGTGGTGACCATCAACCTGCCGCGCCTGGGATACATATCCAAAGACGAAGACGAATTTTTCAAAAATCTGCTGGACCGCATGGTTACGGCCAAAGAAAGCCTGGAAATCAAGCGCAAAGTCATTGAGCGCTTTACCAACGCCAACCTCTATCCGTACATGCGTTTTTACCTGCGCACCGTCAAACAGCGCTTCAACGAATACTGGAAAAACCACTTTTCCACCATCGGCCTGGTGGGCCTGAACGAAGCGGCCGTCAACCTCATCGGCGAAGACATCGGCACCGAAAAAGGCCGCGCCTTTGCCGAAAAAGTGCTGACGTTCATGCGCGAAACGCTGGTTAAATTCCAGGAAGAAACCGGCAACAACTACAACCTGGAAGCCACGCCGGCCGAAGGCACCTCTTACCGTCTGGCCAAGCTGGACAAAGAGCGCTACCCCGAAATCATCTGCGCCGACGAAGAACTGTACAAACAGGGCCATCAGCCCTTTTACACCAACTCGTCGCAGCTGCCCGTCAACTATACAGACGACGTGTTTGAAATGCTGGACCTGCAAAGCAATATCCAGTCCAAATACACCGGCGGCACCGTGCAGCATATTTTCACGGGCGAGCGTATTAAAGATTTGGAAGCGATGAAGAAATTCATCAAAACGGTGTGCGAAAAATACACGCTGCCGTATTTCTCCATTACGCCCACGTTCAGCGTCTGCCCCAAATGCGGCTATATTGAAGGGGAACACTTTGAATGCCCCAAATGTAAAGCCGAACGCATGCAGGAGCTGGAACGCCAGGTGCGCCTGTTAGAGGAACAACTCTACAGCAAATAATTTGCAACGCAACACCTTTTCGGGCCGGCCTGTGTTCCGGCCCGAAAAGCAGTCCGGGCCGGGCCCAAAAGTGCTACAATACCAAAAGGCGCAAGCCGGACACAGGAAGTAAAAGGGAGTAATAACATGACCGCTGAAGAAAGAAAAATCGTTGAAAACAAAATCTCGGAACTGAAAAAAGAAATGCAGGATGTGCATGGTTCCAAATGCGAAGTGTACAGCCGCGTAGTGGGTTATTTGCGCCCGGTACAGAATTGGAACAAAGGCAAAAAAGAAGAATTTGCCATGCGCAAAACCATGCATGTGGACTGCGGTTGCGGCTGCGGTAAATAATTTCCCTTTTTTGGCAACGGGCATCGGATGAAAATAGGCGGGCTTTTAAAATTTACGCTCATAGACTTTCCGGGCCGGCCGGCGGCGGTGATATTCACCCAGGGGTGCAATTTCCGCTGCCGATACTGCCATAACCCGGAGCTGGTGTATCCGCATATGTTCACCGAGCCCGTTGCCGAAGAGGAAATAGACGCTTTTTTAAAACGCAGACAGGGCACGCTGGAAGGCGTGGTAGTTTCGGGCGGAGAGCCGACCCTGTTTGATGACCTGCCCCAATTTCTCCGCAAACTCAAATCCATGGGCTACGCCGTTAAGCTGGACACCAACGGCACACGGCCCGATATGCTCAAAGAAATCATAGATAATAAATTAGTGGATTTTATCGCCATGGACTTAAAAGCCCCGCTGGAAAAATATGCGCTGATCACGGGGGTGGACTTTAATATGTCCATCATACAGCAGTCCATGGATTTAATCCGCAGCGCGGGCATCGGCTATGAGTTTCGCACCACCTATGACAAAGAAGTGCTGACCGACGCCGATATAGAAGCTATATCCCAAATGGCCGGCGGCCACTACCGCGTACAGGAATGCCTGCCCGTAGCCAAAGAAAAGGCCGCTTTAAAGGTGTTG
>DWVB01000020.1 GCA_019120455.1 Candidatus Avelusimicrobium excrementipullorum | reverse complement strand
GTTTGGATAAGCGCTGAAAGCATCTAAGCGCGAAGCCAACTCCAAGATGAACGTTCCCATCCCTTTTAGGGAGTAAGACCCCCGGAAGACTACCGGGTTGATAGGCAGAGTGTGTAAGCACAGTAATGTGTTCAGCTAATCTGTACTAATAGGTCGTGAGGCTTGGCCATATTCTTTAATCCAGACTTTAAAGAATGTAAGTGAAACACTTGCGCTTTTCTAAAGTTATCTGATATAATAAAATAGGTTGGAAGGAAGTCGATGACCCGCTGATGTAGCGGTGAGAAGGATTCCAACCGGGTTTCAACAAAGGAATTGTTGTTCCCGTCCGATGATAATTCCTTTGTTAAACAGATTTGATCTTTTACATAGTACAGCCTAAGAGGCTGGAATGAGACTGATAATAATTCCGATAAGGCAACACCCGTTCCCATTCCGAACACGGCAGTTAAGCTTATCAGGGTCAATGGTATTGGCGCCCAATTCGGCGCTGAGAGAGTAGATCGTTGTCGGTCTCATCCCAGCCTTTTTCATACCCCGCCAAGCGGGGTATTTTTATCCCAACTATTTGGTCATATTGCCAAATAGAAAAAGAATTGTTATACTTTATATATAGACTTTTGGCAGGAGCCCGTTTCGTGGAACCGTTTGATAAGCAGGTATTGCAAAAACAAGTGTTCTTTTTTAAGGCTTTGGCGCATCCCACGCGTTTGTGGATAGTGCGCCAGCTGCGGGAGCGGGACCATAGCGTGCATGAGTTTGTGGAAGCGGTGGGAGATGATTTTTCCACGATATCCAAACATTTGCATATTTTGAAAGAAGCCCATATCGTGGCAGATGATAAAAAGGGTACGGCCGTATATTACCGCCTGTCCCACCCGTGTATTTTATCCGTGCTGAACTGTATGGAAGAAACTTTGTAGACGAATTATATTTTTTTGTTGTATATTTGGCTAAAACGCCAAATAATTGCTTTTTCTGGCGCATCTTTGTCGGCGGAGCCGTTTTCCGGAAAAATCCGGATTAGGGGCCCCAGAATGCGATCCTTGGAAGGGCCCGCCTCTTTCCCCCTCAAAAATTATATACTATAGAAAATCCATCTCTAACGGAAAAAAAATGTTCAAACGGCTCTATTTGTTTTTGTTGGTTTCTTTGTGGTGTTTAGGGGGCTGCGCCGCCGCGCGGCCTCAACATGCGCAGCTGCCCGCCGCACCGGATTATGCACAGGCGGAAAGCTGGGCTTTCCTGCCTGTCGGGCAAACGGATAAACCCGTAGACGTCTTTTATGTATATCCCACAATTTTTGGCGGGGACGGCCCCACCCGTATGGATATAACCGATGAAGATTTGCGCCATAAAGCCGATGTGCAGATTTTGATTAATACCGGCGTATTTACGGATACGGCCAACTTGTTTGCCCCGTATTACCGCCAGGCGTCTATTGAAGTGGTGTGGATGAATGAGCAGGAAGGAGAGGCTTTGCTTTCGGACGGCTACCACGATGTTATTCGCGCGTTTGAGTATTATATGGAACATTATAATAATGGCCGGCCTTTTATTCTGGCGGGCTTTAGCCAGGGGAGTATGGCTCTGTTGGAGCTGATGAAGGCGGAATTTCATAATCCCCAATGGCAAAAGCAGCTGGTGGCCGCCTATCTGATAGGCTATTCGGTAACAGCGGAAGATTTGGCCAAGTATCCCTGGCTGAAAATGGCGCAGGGGGAAGCGGACACGGGCGTGATTGTTTCTTACAATACGCAGCTGCCCCATTCCGGCCAGTCCTTTGTACTTAAAAAAGGCGCTTTGGGTATTAATCCCGTCAACTGGAAAACGGACGCTACGGTGGCCCCCGCCGCGGAGCATAAAGGGGCCGTTATCTTTAATGCCGTCACCGGCGAAGTGGTGGAGGAAGTGCCGCATTTGTCCGATACGTATTTAGAGGCAGAAAGCGGCGCGCTGGTGGTCCGGGTGGATCCTGTTAAATACAATGCCAGCCAGGCGGTTTTCCCCTCCGGGGTGTTGCATATGTATGATTATATGTTTTTTTATAATAATTTAAAGGAAAACGCCGCGCGCCGCACCGCCGCCTGGTTTGAAAATAAAAAGGCAAGCTAACCCGGGAAACAGTGTTTTGGGCGCCCTTTTGCCATGATATAAAAGGGGCCCGGAGCTGCCAAAGAAAAGCATATGGCAAAAGGCTTGAGCAGGTGCGGAGAATTTGTTATAATAATTATAAGAACCGCGGATAAGACATTGCAAAATGGGTTGCAAGAAGGCGGTTCTTATTGATAAAATATCAATAGCAGTACCCAGATTTTAAACGCCAACCATTGACACCTCCGTCGGAGAACGACGGGAGGGGTGTCTGTGGCTGTCGCTTTCTCTGTCTAAAAATATTTTATTTTTAGCGGGAAGAGGCAGTAAAAAAAGCGTTTGAAAACAGGCAAAAAAATGAACCTGACGAAAGAACAGAAGAAACAAAAGTCCCTGGACTTGTCTTCCGAAATCACCAATGCCGGCACCATTTTCTTCACGGCCTATCAGGGCCTGAAGTTTGTGGATATGGCTGATTTAAGAACCAAGCTTGCCCCCACCGGAGCCAAATTCCGCGTGGAGCGCAACGCCATCTTGGATCATGCCGTTCGCCAGGCCAAAATTGAAGGAGCCGATGAAAAGCTCTTTCAGGGCCCGACGGCCGTGGCCATCGGCGGAGATGTAGCCGCCGTAGCCAAAACCTTGGTGGACTTTCAGAAAACCCAGGCGGCTTTGAAGCTCAGAGCTTGCTATTCCGACGGTGTATGGTACAGCGAAGAACAGGTCAAACAGTTGGCTACCATCGGTACCAAAGAAGAAAACCTGTCCAAGCTGGCCGGCGCGCTTTACAGCGCGGTGGCGCAGTCGGCGCAAGTCCTGCAGGCTCCGATTCGGGATTTTGCCTACGTTATCAAGGCGCTGGAAGAAAAACAGGGCAAATAACGTCGCTTGGCTGGCAGGGGCTCCGGCTCCGGCGCAGCCTAAGCAAAACGGTTTTTACGAGGCTGGCCTTTGCGCCGGCTAAGTGATTTTGAAAATTCAGAGCGGGTTTGGATTTTCTTTGCGACGCGGCATAGCGCAAGTTATGTAAGGAGCAAAAAATCCAAAACCGCCGGAATTTACAAAATTGTACGGCGATAAAAAACGAAAGTTTGCAAAGCCGTGGCCGTTTAAAGGCAAGGTCCAAACCCGACGCTTGTTCGGTAGTAGCCCCTCACGGGATAAATGCACGGGCGTAAACCCGGTTTACGCAGAAGCGCAGCTACTCTATAATAAAGGAAAAACAAAATGGCTAAAATGACCAAAGACGAATTAGTAAATGCGATTGCTGAACTCACCGTTCTGGAACTTTCCGAACTCGTGAAAGCTATTGAAGAAAAATTCGGCGTTAAGGCCGCCGCTCCCGCCGTGGCCGTCGCTGCCGCGCCCGCCGCTGCCGGCGCCGCTGCCGCTGCCGAAGAAAAAGACGAATTCAACGTCATGCTGACCGCCGTTGACGCCGCCAAAAAAATCGCGGTGATCAAAGTCGTGCGCGAAATCACCGGCCTGGGCCTCAAAGAAGCCAAAGACCTGGTAGAAGGCGCCCCCAAAGCCGTGAAAGAAAACGTTGCCAAAGCCGAAGCCGAAGAACTGAAAAAGAAAATCACCGAAGCCGGCGGCACCGTGGAACTCAAATAGTCAGCATGCTGACCTTTCCCCTGGCCCCTTTTGGGGGCCGGGGGATTTGTCCCTCCGCTTCCGCAGGAAGCCAAAGCCGGTGAATTTATTTTTGTTTTATGCGTGCACAAAAGTAAATTTATGCGGCTTAAGACCAAGGCAGGAATAAAGAGCAATGATAGAACAGAAAAATTTTGGCAAAATTTCTTCCAAACTTCCGCTTCCCGACTTGCTGGACATGCAAAAGCAGTCCTTTGTGGACTTTTTGCAGCTGGACGTCGCTCCTTCCAAAAGAGAACTAAAAGGCCTTCAGGCCGCGTTTGAAGACGTGTTCCCCATTGAAGCGCCCGACGGCAGCATGCGGCTGGAATTTTTGAAATACGAACTGGGCGCCCCGCGCTACGCCACGCCGACCGAGGCCGCCGTGCGCGACAGCACCTATTCCGCTCCTTTAAAAGCGCTTTTGCGCCTGTATGTCAAACAGAAAAACGGCAAAATGAAAGAAGCGTCCGACCAGGACGTAACCCTGTGTGACCTGCCTTTGATGACCGACGCCGGCTGCTTCGTGTTCAACGGCGCCGAACGCGTCATCGTCAGCCAGATGCACCGCTCCCCGGGCATTATTTTTGAAGAGGACGAAGAGAAAAAACAGTCCACCCTCGGTAAAAAACTCTATGTAGCACGCATCATTCCGTACCGCGGCGCTTGGATTGAATTTTCCTTTGACCTCATGAACGCCCTGTGGGTGCGCATTGACCGCAAGAAAAAAGTGCTGGCTTCCACGTTCCTGCGCGCCTGCGGATTGGAAACCAACGCCCAGATTATCCAGACTTTCTATAACTGCGAAGACGTGGCGATTAAGCCCGCTGAAATTGACAATGTCATCGGCCGCTACGCCGCGGACGATATTTATGATCCGGCCACCGGCGAAGTGCTGTGGAACCTGGACGAAAAGGCCACCATTCCCGTGGACGACAAACTGTTCCAAACCCTGGTGGAAAAGAAAGTTAAATCCATTAAAGTCATTTCCGGCAAACCCCGCCAGGACGACCCGGGTATTTTGGCTACGCTGGAGCACCGCAAGGACTCTATCCGCACCGCCGCCGAAGCCCAGGCCGAAATTTACAAGAAAATGCGCGGGCAGGATTTTGTGGTTAAAGAGCAGGCCGAACACTATTTGGACAACCTCGTTTTTGACAATATTCGCCGCTATGACCTCAGTTTTGTGGGCCGTTACAAAATCAATAAAAAGTTTGCCAAGATGTTTGAACTGCTGGGCAAACTGAAATTCAAAAAATTCACGACTCCGTCCGAACGCCGCCGCACGCTGGCGCCGGAAGACGTGATTGTGACCGTCAAATACCTGCTGGCTTTAAACGCCGGCGAAGACGCGCAGAAAATGTACGGCTCTGATTTTACCTTTAAAGTGGACGATATTGACCACCTGGGCAACCGCCGCGTACGCGGTATCGGGGAGCTGTTGGAAAACCAGATCCGCGTGGGCCTGTCCCAAATGGCCAAAACCGCGCGTGACCGCATGAACCGCGAGCTGACCTCGTTTACTCCGCGCGCTTTGGTCAATGCCCAGCCGGTGCAGGCTATTGTGCGCAAGTTTTTCGGTACGTCCCAGCTGTCCCAGTTTATGGACCAGATTAACCCGCTGGGCGAATTAACGCATAAACGCCGTCTGTCCGCTCTGGGTCCCGGCGGCTTGAACAGAAAACGCGCCGGCTTTGAAGTGCGCGACGTACACTATACCCACTACGGCCGCGTTTGCCCCATTGAAACGCCGGAAGGACCGAACATCGGCTTGATTACCTCGTTGGCCTGCTATTCCAAGGTCAACAAATACGGTTTGATTGAAACGCCGTACCGCAAAGTGGAAAACGGCAAAGTAACCGATAAAATTGAAGAACTGACCGCTGACGCCGAAGACGACAAAATGGTCGCCCAGGCCAATACCAAAGTGGACAAAAACGGCAAGATTTTGGAAGAAGCCGTCGCCTGCCGCGTCCGTGCGGATTATCCGCTGGTGGCGCCCAAAAACGTGGACTATATGGATGTGTCCCCGCTGCAGGTTATCAGCGTGTCCGCCGCTTTGATCCCGTTCCTGGAGCACGACGACGCCAACCGCGCGCTGATGGGTTGTAACATGCAGCGCCAGGGCGTGCCGCTGCTGGTGACGGAAGCCCCGCTGGTGGGCACCGGCATTGAGCACGAAGTCGCGCGCGATTCCGGTGTGGCCGTGGTGGCCAAACGGGCCGGCAAAGTGCAATTTGCCGACGGCAGCCGCATCGTGGTGGAAACCGCCGACGGTTCCACCGATGTATATGAACTTTTGAAATATAAACGCTCCAATGCCGACACCTGCATTAACCAGCGCCCCATTGTTTCCACAGGCGACACGGTGAAAAAAGGCCAGGTCATCGGTGACGGGCCGTCCATGGATAACGGCTGCCTGTCCCTGGGCCGCAACATGTTGGTGGGCTTTATGTGCTGGGAAGGCTATAACTACGAAGACGCCATTTTGGTGTCCAGCCGCCTGGTGCGTGACGACGTGTTTACGTCCATTCACCTGCATGAGTTCAGCATTGACGCGCGCAACACCAAACTGGGCGCGGAAGAAATCACCCGCGATATCCCGAACATCGGCGCCGAAGCCCTGTCCCATTTGGACAATGACGGCATCGTGCTGCCCGCCACCGTGGTGGAACCCGGCGACATTCTGGTCGGTAAAGTCACCCCGAAAGGCGAACAGCAGCTTACGCCGGAAGAAAGACTGCTCAAAGTCATCTTCGGCAAAAAGGCCGATGACGTGGTGGACGCTTCGCTGCGCGTGCCTCCCGGCACCAGCGGCAAAGTGGTCGGCACCCGCGTTTTTGTGCGCAAAGAAAAACTGACCAAAGCCGAAGAAAAAGCCAGACTCAAAGCGCTGGAAACCGAAAAGGAACAGACGCTGGAGCTGCTGGCCGAGCAGCGCAAACGCGCCCTGGAGCAGGCCAAAGCCTCCATTAAGAAAGAAGACGCGCTGAAGAAAGAAACCGCCCGCTTGAATGCGCTGTACAAACTGCTTGAGAAAAAAGCGGTGGAACATTTTGAGCGCGAAATTGAATTTTCCAAACAGGGAGACGAACTGGCCGTGACCGTCAACAAATCGGTCAAGGTCTATATCGCTTCCAAACGCAAACTGCACGTGGGTGATAAAATGTCCGGCCGCCACGGGAACAAAGGCGTCGTGGCCCGCATTTTGCCCGAGGAAGATATGCCTTATCTGCCGGACGGCACGCCACTGGACGTCGTGCTCTCCCCGCTGGGTATTCCTTCCCGTATGAACGTGGGCCAGTTGCTGGAAACCATGCTCGGCTGGGCGGCCAAACAGCTGCATTACAATGCCGCCACGCCGGTCTTTGACGGACCGACGGAAGCCGAAGTGGTGGAACAAATCCGCCTGGCTAAAGAGAAAATTTTGGACGACAAGGGTCTGAAAGGCAAAGAGCGCGAAGAATACGCCAAAAAGTATTTGCCCGATGACTACTGCCGCATCACCCTGTATGACGGCCGCACGGGTCTTCCGTTTGAAGAAAAAGTGACCATCGGTTACATGTACATGCTCAAACTGATTCACTTGGTGGAAGACAAAGTGCATGCCCGTTCCACCGGTCCGTACAGCCTCATTACGCGCCAGCCCCTGGGCGGTAAAGCCCAGTTCGGCGGTCAGCGCTTCGGTGAAATGGAAGTGTGGGCCATTGAAGGCTACGGCGCGACGTACACGCTGCAGGAGTTCCTGACCGTGAAGTCCGACGATTTCGTGGGCCGCACCAAGATGTACGAATCTATCGTCAAAGGCGACGCCCCGGCCCAGCCCGGCGTGCCGGAATCTTTCAAGGTGCTGATTAAAGAGCTGCAGGCTTTGGGCTTGAGCGTAGACCTGCTCAAAGAGCTTAAAGACAAAGACAGCAAACTGCCTCTGGCCTCCGCCTCTGCGGAAAGCGCGGCGCCGGAAGCGGCCGAAGAAAAGGAAGCCGTCAAATAGCGTTCGGAGAATTTAACACATGCAAACTACCAAAAAAATCAAAAAACTCGGAGAACTAAACTTCTTTGATTTTGACGCGATCAAACTCGGTATCGCCAGCCCGGAGCAGATCATGTCCTGGTCGTACGGGGAAGTGAAAAAACCCGAAACGATCAACTACCGTACGCTCAAACCGGAGCGGGACGGCCTGTTCTGCGAACGCATTTTCGGCCCCACCAAGGACTATGAGTGCGCCTGCGGCAAATACCGCTGGGTCAAATTTAAAGGCATCGTCTGCGACCGCTGCGGCGTGGAAATCACCGAAAGCAAAGTCCGCCGCGAACGCATGGGCCACATTGAGCTGGCCGTGCCCGTGGCGCATGTGTGGTTTTTGCGCAAAAATCCGTCCCGCATCGGTATTTTGCTGGATATGCGCACGACGGATTTGGAACGCGTGGTCTATTACGCTTCCTATGTGGTTATTGAAGACTGCGTAGACAGCGTCACCGGCCGCACGGATTTCAAAAAAGGCACGCTGCTTTCCGACGCGCAGGTGCGCGAAGCCCGCAAAAAACACGGCTCCCGCCTCAAAGTGGACATCGGCGCCCCGGCCATCCGCAAGCTGCTGGAAGACATTGATTTTGACAAAGAAATTCCGGCTTTGCACGAAGAACTCAAAAATACGCAGAGCGAGCTGGAACGCACCAAACTCATCCGCCGCATTAAAACGATGGAAGAGTTTAAAGAAAGCGGCAACCGCCCCGAATGGATGATTTTGAGCGTGCTGCCCGTCATTCCGCCGGATCTGCGCCCGCTGGTACCGCTTGACGGCGGCCGTTTTGCGGCGTCTGATCTGAACGATTTGTACCGCCGTATTATTAACCGCAACAACCGCTTGAAACACATTGAATCCCTGCGCGCGCCGGAAGTGATGATTTACAACGAAAAGCGCCTCTTGCAGGAAGCGGTGGACGCGCTGATTGAGAACGGCGCCCGCGGCAAATTCTTTATCGGACCCGGAGGCAGACCGCTTAAATCCCTTTCTGACAGCATTAAGGGTAAACACGGCCGCTTCCGCCAAAACCTGCTGGGTAAACGCGTGGACTATTCCGGCCGCTCCGTGATCGTGGTCGGCCCGAGCCTGAAAATCCACCAGTGCGGTTTGCCCAAACTGATGGCTTTGGAACTGTTCAAACCTTTTATCATCGGCGAACTGATGAAAAAAGAAGGCGTAACGCTGAAATCGGCCAAGAAAATGCTGGAGCGCGTGCGGCCGGAAATTTGGGATATTTTGGAAAAAGTGACCAAAAACCATCCGGTGCTGTTGAACCGCGCCCCGACGCTGCACAGACTGGGTATCCAGGCTTTTGAGCCGGTGCTGATTGAAGGTAAAGCCATTCAGCTGCACCCGCTGACCTGCGCCGCCTTCAACGCCGACTTTGACGGTGACCAGATGGCCGTGCACGTGCCGCTTTCTCTGGAAGCGCAAATGGAAGCCCGCACGCTGATGCTGGCCTCCAACAACATTTTGTCCCCCGCGTCCGGCAAGCCTATTGCCGCGCCGTCCCATGACATGGTCTTGGGTGTAAACTTTATTACCAAGATTAAAGACGGCGATATCGGGGAAGGCTCCATTTTCGGCAGCAAAGAAGAAGCCCTGGTGGCTTTGGAATACGGCAAACTGTCGCTGCACGCCAAAATCAAAGTGCGCGGCATCAACGTATTGGCCGAAGAAGGGCTGGACCCCAAAGACGCCAACAATGCCTCCAAGTGGAAGGATTATACTTCCGCCGGACGCATTATTTTCAACAATATCCTGCCCGAAGGCTGGCCGTATGTCAATAAAGCCATCGGCAAAAAAGAGCTGGCCGCCCTGGTGGACGAATGCTACAAGAGCAAAAAATACGGCCGCTATGAAGCTGTGCAGCTCCTGGATAAGATTATGAAGCTGGGCTACGGCTACGCCACGCTGTCGGGTTTGTCCATTTCCGTGGCCGACATGACCATTCCGTCCGTCAAACAGAAATACATTGACGACGCGAAAAAACAGGTCAAAGCCATTCAGGCCCAGGCCGAAGCCGGTATCATTACCGAAGGCGAACGCTATAACAAGGTCATTGATATCTGGACCCGTGTCACCGATGACGTGGGGGCGGAGCTGTTCAAAGAAATGAAGAAATTTGAGGACAGCAAATACGACCCCAAACTCGGCCAGCGCTTTAACTCTGTGTATTTGATGGCCGATTCCGGCGCCCGCGGCAGCCGCCAGCAGGTGCGCCAGCTGGCCGGTATGCGCGGTCTGATGGCCAAACCGCAGAAGAAACTGACCGGCGGCCAGGGCGAAATTATTGAGTCGCCTATCACCGCCAACTTCCGCGAAGGGCTGTCCGTGCTGGAATACTTCATCTCCACGCACGGCGGACGTAAAGGTCTGTCCGATACGGCTTTGAAAACCGCCGACGCCGGTTACTTGACCCGCCGTCTGGTGGACGTGGCCCACAACGTCGTCATCACCGAAGAAGACTGCCACACCCACAACGGCATTGTGGTCAAATCTTTGATGAGCGGCGAAGAAATGGTGGAACCCATTGAAGAACGCATTTTGGGCCGCACGAGTTTGGAAAACGTAGTCGTCAAAGTCAAAAAGGCGGACGGCTCCGAAGAAGAAAAAACCATTATTAAAGAAGGCGACGTCATTACGCTGGAACAGAGCAAACTGGTCAAAAAATACGGCGTGGAATCCGTACGCATCCGCTCCGTGCTGACCTGCGAAGCTCCTTACGGCGTGTGCGCCAAATGCTACGGCTTGTCTTTGGCTACGTCTACGATGAGCAACCCCGGCGACGCCGTGGGTATCATCGCCGCGCAGTCCATCGGCGAACCGGGCACGCAGCTGACGCTGCGCACCTTCCACATCGGCGGTACGGCTTCGCGCGTGTTGTCCCGCTCCCAGGCCGTGGCCGAAGTTTCGGGCAAAGTGACGTTTAAAGACATGAAAGTCATCACCAACGTGTATGACAACAAAATCTGTCTGTCCCGCAACGGCTCTATCTTTGTGGAAGCCGGAAATGGTACAATAAAAGAATACAAGATTCAATACGGCGCCACCGTTTATACCAGCGATAAGGCGACCGTGGAAAAAGGTACCCTGCTTGCCGAATGGGACCCGCACTCTATCCCCGTCTTGGCCGAAGCCAAAGGCACCGTGCGCCTGACCGACGTTATTGAAGGTATCACGCTGCAGGAAGAGCGCAACAAGGTGACCGGCGTTATTGAAAGAAAAATCATCGCCAGCCGCATGGGTAAGAAAAACCCGCGCATTACCATTGAGAGCAAGAACGGCAAAACCAGCCTGCCCCTGCCGGTGGACACCATTTTGATGGTGGAAAACGGCGAAGAAGTGGAAGCGGGCGACGTGCTGGCCAAAATCGGCCGCGAAGCCGGCGGTACCAAAGACATTACGGGCGGTCTGCCCAGAATTGCGGAGCTGTTTGAAGCCCGCCGCCCCAAAAACCCGGCCATTATCTCCGAGTTTGAGGGCGTAGTGAGTTTGGAAACCTCCCCGAAAGGGCTGGTGGAAGTCGTAGTAAGAAATGCGGAAACGAACCAGGAAAAATCCTACAGCATTCCGCAGGGCAAACACCTGGTCGTGTATGAAGGCGACCATGTGGGCGTCGGCGAAGCGCTGACCGACGGCGCCATTGACCCGCACGACGTGCTGCGCGTCAAAGGCGAAAAAGAAGCGCAAGAGTTCCTGTTAAACGCCATCCAGGAAGTGTACAGACTGCAGGGCGTTACGATTAATGACAGACATATTGAGGTTATTGTCCGTCAGATGTTGGGGAACGTGAAAATTCTGGACGCGGGAGACACCCACTTCCTGAAAGGAGAAATCCTCAGCCGCGCAAGCTGGCTGCGGGAAAACGCGAAAATGAAGGCCGAGGGCAAACGCCCCGCCGACGCGGAAACCATCCTTTTGGGTATCAGCAAGGCGTCTCTTGCATCTGAATCGTTTATATCGGCGGCCAGCTTCCAGGAAACGACCAAAGTGCTGACGGACGCCGCCATTACGGGCCAGGTGGATCATTTACAGGGCCTGAAAGAGAACGTCATCGTGGGCCATCTGATCCCCGCGGGTACAGGTATTTCCGCGCGGCAGATAGCCGATGAATTTGAGCAAAAACGCAAAGAAAAGAAAGAAACAGGAGAGAAACAGTAATGCCTACAGTCAATCAATTAGTAAAATACGGGCGCGCGAAAGAAACGCACCGGACGAAATCGCCCGCGTTGCAGGCCTGCCCCCAGAGAAGAGGCGTCTGCACCCGTGTTTATACCACAACCCCTAAAAAGCCGAACTCCGCTTTAAGAAAGGTTGCCCGTGTAAAACTGACTTCCAAAGTGGAAGTAACCGCTTATATTCCCGGTGAAGGACACAACCTGCAGGAACACTCCATCGTGCTGGTGCGCGGCGGCCGTGTAAAAGACCTGCCGGGTGTGCGTTACCACATCATCCGCGGCGCGCTGGACGCGTCGGGCGTTGAAAACAGAAAACAGGGCCGCTCGCTTTACGGCGTGAAAAGACCCAAAGCCGGAAAATAAGAGGAGATTAGTTTACTATGCCTAGAAAAGGTTTAAGACCCAGAGACAGAAGACCGCAGCCCGCGCCGGATTTCAAACACAATTCCGTACTCGTGGCCCGGTTTATCAACAAATTAAATTTTGAAGGCAAAAAAGCCACCGCCGAACGCATTTTAAACGATGCCCTGGCCATTATTGCCGATAAAACCAAAGAAGACGGCGTGGCCGTGTTCAACAAATGCATTGAAAACGTGCGCCCGCTGGTGGAAGTAAAAGCCCGCCGCGTCGGCGGCGCGACCTATCAGGTGCCCACGGAAGTCAAACCGCTGCGCAGCACCTCTTTGGCTATGCGCTGGCTGATCGGCGCCGCGCAGAGCCGCAAAGGCCGCCCGATGGCCGAAAAACTGGCCGAAGAAATTATCCTCGGCTCCAAAAAAGAAGGCACGGCGTTCAAAAAACGCGAAGACGTGCATAAAATGGCCGAAGCCAACCGCGCTTTTGCCCATTTTAAGTGGTAATTTAGGGAACTGCTATGGCTGAGTTTAAAACCTATCCGTTAAACAAAATCAGAAACATCGGCATTATCGCTCACATTGACGCGGGCAAAACCACCACTTCCGAGCGCATTTTGTACTACACGGGCAAAGTGCACAAAATCGGCGAAACGCATGACGGCGCTTCCGTAACCGACTGGATGGAACAGGAACGCGAAAGAGGTATCACCATTACCTCCGCCGCCATTTACTGCGTGTGGAAAGACTGCCAGCTCAACATTATTGACACCCCGGGACACGTGGACTTCACGGCCGAGGTGGAACGTTCTTTGCGCGTACTGGACGGCGCCATCTGCTGCTTTGACGGCGTGCAGGGTGTGGAGCCCCAGTCCGAAACGGTATGGCGTCAGGCGGACAAATACCATGTTCCGCGTATTGCCTACATCAATAAAATGGACCGCACGGGCGCGGACTTCTTCCGCTCCGCCGACTCCATTAAAGAAAAACTCGGCGGCAACGCCTGCCCGATCCAAATCCCCATCGGCGCCGAAGACAAGTTCGTCGGCGTGGTGGACCTGGTGAAAATGCAGGGCATTATCTGGGACGGCGACCACAACGGCGCCACATTCAATTATGTGGACATTCCGGCCGAGCTCAAAGAAACCGCCGAAAAATATCGCACCGAAATGATTGAAAAACTCGCCGATTTTGACGAGTCTATCATGGAGCGTTATCTGGGCGGCGAAACCAACTTTACCGAAGCGGAAATCAACACCGCTATCCGCAAAGGCACCCTGACGGGCAAATTCTTCCCCGTGGTGTGCGGTTCGTCCTACAAAAACAAAGGCGTGCAGCCTTTGCTGGACTGCGTCAACCTCTATCTTCCCTCTCCTGAAGATATCCCCGCGGTCAAAGGCACCAACCCCGACACCGGCGAAGAAGCCGAGCGCAAACCGTCCAACAAAGAGCCGTTCTGCGGTTTGATTTTCAAAGTGCAGACCGACCCGTTTGTCGGTAAACTCAGCTATTTCCGCATTTATTCCGGCACGCTGAAAGCGGGCGACACCATTCTGTTCCCCGCCAAACGCGCCACGGAACGCGTGGGCCGCATGATGCGTATGATGGCCGACAAGAGAGAAGAAGTGAAAGAGCTCGGCGCCGGTGAAATCGCCGCCACTGTGGCTATTAAAAACTCCCAGGTCGGTCAGACCATTTGCGCGCCGGACGCCCCGATTATTCTGGAAAGCATCACGTTCCCCGAACCGGTTATCTCGGTGGCCGTGGAGCCGAAGTCTAAAGAAGACGAAGAGAAAATGGGCATCGCGCTGGGCCGCCTGGCCGAAGAAGACCAGACCTTCCGCGTCCGCACGGACGAGGAAACCGGCCAGACCGTCATTTCCGGTATGGGTGAGCTGCACCTGGACATTATTGTGGACCGCATGAAACGCGAGTTCAACGTGCAGGCCAACGTCGGCGCGCCGCAGGTGGCGTACCGCGAAACCATCACCAAGACCGTGGAACAGGAAACCAAGTTCGTGCGCCAGTCCGGCGGACGCGGCCAATACGGTCACGTGTTCCTCAGACTGGAACCGCAGGAAAAAGGCAAAGGGTTTGAATTCGTCAACGAAATCACCCAGGGCCGCATTCCCAAAGAATATATTCCGGCCATTGAAAAAGGCTGCCGCGAAGCGCTGGACAGCGGCGCCATTGCCGGATATCCGCTGGTGGATATCAAGGTGGCCGTGTTTGACGGTTCGTTCCACGAGGTGGACTCCTCCGAAATGGCCTTTAAAATCGCCGCGTCCATGGCTTTGAAAGACGGTGCGAAGAAGGCCAACCCGATTATTTTGGAGCCTATCATGAAAGTGGAAGTGGTCGCTCCGGAAGCCAACCTCGGCGATATCATCGGGGACTTGAGCTCCCGCCGCGGTCAGATCGGCGAAATGGGTGTGCGCGGCAATGTGCGCTATGTGCGCGCGGAAGTGCCGCTGGCCGAAATGTTCGGCTATGCCACCAATGTCCGCTCTCTGTCCCAGGGCCGTGCGTCGTTTACGATGGAACCCAGCCACTATGCTGAGGTGCCCGCGAACGTCGCCAAGGCGATTATTGAAAAGAGAACGGCCGCCAAAGCCGCTTAAGTTTGACCCCGCGCCCGCTTGGGCGGGCGCGGTTTTTTTACCCCTGATTATAAGGAGATGTGAACAATGGCAAAGGAAAAATTTTCGCGTTCCAAGCCGCACGTAAACGTGGGGACGATTGGACACGTGGACCATGGTAAGACGACGTTGACGACGGCCATTACGAAGGTATTG
>DWVB01000001.1 GCA_019120455.1 Candidatus Avelusimicrobium excrementipullorum | reverse complement strand
AAAAGAAACAAAAACCGCCGCCGCAGCGGAAGCGAAAGCCCCCGCCGCGAAAGGCAAAAAGAAAAACGCCAAAGCTCCGGCTTTCGGTGTGGTGCACATTTACTGCTCCTTTAACAACACCATCGTAACCGTATCCGATGACAAAGGCAATACCATTGCCTGGTCCACGGCCGGTTCCCACGGGTTTAAAGGCACCAAGAAAAGCACTCCGTTCGCCGCTCAGATTACCTGCAACAAAGCCGCCGAAAAGGCCGTTGCCCTGGGCATGCGCGAAGTGGCCGTAAAAGTCTGCGGTCCCGGTCAGGGACGCGAAACCGCCGTGCGCGCCGTACAACAGGCCGGCCTGACGGTTTCTTCCATCAAAGACGTAACCCCCATCCCGCACAACGGATGCAGACCCCCTAAAGCACGGAGAGTATAAGATTTATGTCCAGATACACTGAAGCCAGCTGCAAAAAATGCAGAAAATTAGATTGCAAACTTTTCCTCAAAGGCACCAAATGCTACACCAACTGCGTCATTGACAAGTTGGCCTCCGCCAAGGTGCGCGGCGGAAAAGCCGGCGGCAAAATGCGCCGCGCCAAAATTTCCGAATACGGTATCCGTCTGCAGGAAAAACAGAAAGCCAGACTGCAGTCGGGCATGTCGGAAATTCCGTTCCGCAACATGTTTGACAAAGCGTCCAAACTCCAGGGCCAGACCGGCGAAAACTTCTTGCGCCTGCTGGAAACCCGCTTGGACAATATTGTGCGCCGTCTGGGTTTTGCGGTGTCGCTCAAAACCGCGCGCCAGATTGTGCTGCACGGTTTTGTGACCGTCAACGGCAAAGCGGTCAACGTGCCTTCCTTCCAGGTGAAACCCGGCGATAAGGTAACGCTGAAATCCTCTTTGGCCGAAAATCCGACCGTCAAGCAGGGCCTGACCGAAACCGAAAAACGCAACCAGCGCCCCAGCTTCCTGGAATACGATGCGGAAAAAATGACGGGCAAACTTTTGAGATGGCCTGACAGAGCGGAGATGTCCTACCCTGTCAACGAGCAGCTGATCGTAGAATACTACTCCAAATAATAACGCGGAGGCTGAAATGGCTTTTAACGAATTAGTTCTTCCCCAGAAGATTCAGTTGGACGAGAAAACCGCCACGGACTTCTACGGTAAATTTACCGCAGAACCGTATGAAAGCGGTTACGGCCACACGGTGGGCAATTCTTTGCGCCGCATCCTGCTCTCGGGCATGGAAGGCGCGGCCGTTACGGCCGTGCGCATCAAAGGCGCCATTCACGAGTTCAGCACGCTGCCCAACGTGCGGGAAGACGTCATTGACATTCTGCTCAATTTGAAAAAATTGCGCGTGAAAATGGACGACAAAAACCGCGAATACCTGTCTTTGCACGCGGCCAAAGCCGGCGTGGTGACCGCCGCCGACATTGAAGAAGTGGACGGCGTGAGCATCATTAACAAAGACCTCCAAATCGCCACCCTGGAAGCGGGCGGCAGCCTGGAGATGGAAATTGAACTTTCCCGCGGCAAAGGTTACGTCCCCGCCGAAGACCTGGCGAAAATACAGCGCCCTGCCGGTTTTATTCCGGTGGACGCCCTGTTCTCGCCCATCGTCAAGGTGCACTATGACGTGGAACCGGCGCGCGTCGGCCAGAAAACCGACTATGACCGCTTGATTTTGGAAATCACCACCGACGGTACGCTGGAGCCCGCCCGGGCCCTGCACCGCGCGGCGGTGCTGCTCTCCGGCTCGCTGCATATCTTCACCATTGAAGGCGAAGAGCCGGGCACCGTGGCCGTCAGCACGGGTGCGGACGCCCAGCAGGAACCCATTTCCATGACCGGCAGCGTCAGCGGCGCGGCCCCCGTCAACTCCAAACTGGACGAAACGCTGAACCAGTCCATTGAGTTTATTGAGCTTTCTTCCCGCTCCATCAACTGCCTCAAATCGGAGAACATCAACACGGTGCGCGATTTGGTCAAAATGACCGAAGACGACCTGAAGATGATCAAAAATTTCGGCGCCAAATCCATGGACGAGATTAAAGAAAGACTGGCCGAGATGAATTTATCTCTGGGCATGAAAATTTAGGGTATAACCCGCAGAAAGGATTGTAAAAGATGATTAAGAATACCGGATACCGTAAACTCGGCAAAACTTCTTCTCACAAGAACGCCATGCTTAAAAATATGGCGACCAGCATTATTTTGCACGAAGAAGTCAAAACCACGCTGCCCAAAGCCAAAGAAGTGCGCCGCGTGGTGGAAGGCTTGATTACGTTGGCCAAAGCCAACAATCACCTGGCCGTTAAAGACACCCTCAAAGACAAGGGTGCCTACAAAAAACTGTTTGAAGTTTTGGCTGCCCGCTACCAGAACCGCGCGGGCGGTTTTACCCGCATTTACCGCGCCGGCGTACGCCAGGGCGACAATGCGCAGGTGGCTATTATTAAATTGGTGGACTAAATGGTCATAGATTATCTGGGTGGCTTGTTCTCCTCCGACCTGGGCATGGATCTCGGCACGGCCAACTGTCTGATTTACGTTAAAGACAAAGGCATCGTGCTGCGTGAGCCGTCCGTGGTGGCGGTGGATCGCGAAACCGGCGAAGTAAAAGCCGTCGGCGCGAAAGCCAAGCAGATGCTCGGCCGAACGCCCGCGAACATTATCGCCGTGCGTCCGATGAAAAACGGCGTTATTGCCGATTTTGAAGTGACGCAGGAAATGATACGCTATTTTATTCGCAAGGTGCACAGCCGCAGCAGCCTGCTGCGCCCCCGGATAGTCATTGGCATCCCTTCCGACATTACCGGCGTGGAACGCCGCGCCGTAGATGACGCGGCCCGCCAGGCCGGCGCAAGGGAAGTTTACCTGATTGAAGAGCCCATGGCTTCGGCCATGGGGGCGGATTTGCCTATTGCGGAGCCGCATGCCAGCATGATTGTGGATATCGGCGGCGGCACGACGGAAGTAGCGGTCATTTCTTTGGGCGGCATGGTGGTGGCTAAATCCATTGACGTAGCCGGCGACGAACTGACCGAATGCATCGTGCAGTATTTCCGCAAAAAATATAACTTAATTATCGGAGAAACCACCGCCGAGGAAGTGAAAATCAACCTGGGCTCGGTGTATCCGTTAAAAGAAGAGAAATCCATGGAAGTAAAGGGCCGGGACCAGACGCAGGGCCTGCCCCGCACGCTGTCGGTGACGAGCGAAGAAATTCGCCAGGCGCTGATGGAGCCGGTGCGGCTGATTATAGACGTTATCAAAAGCACGCTGGAGGAAACGCCGCCCGAACTGGCCGCCGACCTGGTGGACCGAGGGCTGGTGGTGGCCGGCGGGGGCAGTTTGCTGCGCGGCATTACGGATTTAATCCGTAAGGAAACCGATATTCCCGTGCACCGCGCGGCGGACCCTTTAAGCTGCGTGGCGCTGGGCACCGGCAAATTCCTGGAGCAGCTCAACGAAAAAGGTTCCCGTTTCTTCGGGCACCGCGGCAAATCGTCGTACTAACTTTTACGCCACTGTAAGCGGACAGGGTTCTGGACGGAGAGAGGAACTTTGTCCGCTTTTTTGTTTTTAACCGCGTCCGCTGGACGCCTAAAGAAACGGCGGGGAAATAAGCCCCGCACAGGCCAAAAGGGCTTTGCCGTCTTTGGGCCGCAAAGAGCAGGGTTATGAAATCCCAAAGCCAACAGCATAAAAAAACCGCTTCCCACAGCCGCCGCGGCACGATTTTGCCCGCGGTATTCATTTTGCTTTCTTTAGTTTTGATGGCGCTGCCGCTGGAAAGCCCCGTGGCGTCCGTCAAAGCGTTGCTTTCTTATATTTTTATCCCGCAAATCCGCGCCGCCCACGCCGCCGTGGAATATGCAGAAGGCGTGTCCGGCACGGTAAAAGAACTGCTGAACACGCACCAGGAAAATATTTTGCTGCAGGAACAGCTGGGACATCTGCGTTTGGAAAACGCCCAGGCGCGGGAAGTGTTTGAAGAAAATGCCCGCCTGGCCGCGGCGCTGGATTTGCGCGCGCCGCAGATTTGGCGCGGCGTATGGGCCAAAACCGCTTACCGCGATCCCACCCAGTGGAACAGCGTAGTCATAGACAAAGGGGCTTTGGACGGCGTGTATGAGCGCGCGGCGGTCATTGCGTTGAAAGACGCCCAGCCCGTGCTGGCCGGCCTGGTTTTGGAAACCGACGATCACACGGCCAAAGTGCTTTTGCTGCGCGATGAAGATTTTTCCGCCGCCGTTTATGCCGCCCCTTCCGGCGAAGAGGGGCTGCTGACCGGCGCGGGCGCGGCGCAGCTGCGCATGCAGTATTTGCCCTTCCTGTCGGATATACGGGAAGGAGAAAAGGTGTATACTTCGTCTTCCAGCAGTATTTTTCCGGCGGGGATTTTGGTGGGGAAAGTGACGGAGATAGAGGACGAAAGCGGCTTCCGCACCTCATTGACCGCGCGCGTGGAACCGGCGGCGGACGCCTCTACGGTGCGTGAACTTTTTGTTTTGACGCCGCAGACGGAGGAAAAATAAATGGCCAATACGCTGAAACTGTTTTTGCTTTTTATTGCCGCTACGGTATTGCACTGGGCCTTTATGTCCGTATTCGGCGGGGCGGGCGTGAGCCTGAACGTAATGCTGGTGTTTGCCTGTGCGGTGTGTGCGTATCTGCCCCCGCAGTACGGCTATACGGCGGCTTTTGTGTGCGGTCTGTTTCTGGATTTTTTCGGCGTGAAACTTTTTGGCAATAATGCCCTGACATTTACATTGTGCGCATGCATGATGTACGGGCTGGACAAACGCCTGGATTTTGATGCGCCCGCCCCGCAGATGATCAGCCTTTTTGCGCTGGGGCTGTTTGCGGCCGTATTCAATCTGGCTCTGCTGCACGTTTTTGCAGGATTTTCGGCCTGGACGGGTTTTTGGCCGCTGCTTTCCGGCGTTGTTTTTAACGCCGTCCTGGCGCCGTTTGTTTTCTGGGCGGTGCGGCGCGTATTTAAGCGGGAGAGATAATGCGCTATGGCCGCCGGTAAGGTTACTTTTAACGGTCGTTTGCGTGTGCTGCTGGCGCTGGCGGGTATAGCCGGAGCGGTCATTGCGCTGCGCCTGGCGGACATACAGCTTTTGCGCCATGACCGTTATTTGCAGCTGGCGGAACGCAACCGCACGCAGGTGCTGTATCAGACGGCTCCGCGCGGGCGTATTTTTACCGCAGACGGAAAAGCCGTGGCCGCCAATGCCCCGTCTTTTGATTTGTATTACCTCTCCGCCGGACCCAAGGAAGAAGATTATTTGCGCCGTTTGGCGGCGGATTTTGCCCCGCATTTGGGTGTGACGCAGGAAGATGTGCTGGATAAATTGCAACAGGGTGTCAAAAGCGGCAAGGCGGTGGCTTTGGCGGAAAACCTGTCCCCCAAAACCGCCATGGCGCTCAAAGAGCTGCAGCTGTATTATCCCGGGCTGTATTTGATAGAGGAAAACAAGCGCATTTATCCGTACGGGATTTTTGCCAGCCATTTAATCGGCTATCTGGGCAGTATGGAGGGGGACGAGTGGAAAAACCGCGACCAGTCTTTGGATTATCGGTTGGACGCCAAAATCGGCAAAAACGGGCTGGAAAAGAAATTTGAAAAAGAGCTGAAAGGGCGCGACGGCGGTGTGTTTTTGGAAGTGGACTACCGCGGCCGCGTACGCAGCGTGATTGAGGACCGCCGCTGGCGGCCCGGCGGCGATATTTATCTGACGCTGAATTTTGATGTACAGCGCGCCGCGGAAGAAGGACTGAAAAATTCCATTACCGGCCGCGGGGCGGCCGTGGCGCTGGATCCGCGTACGGGGGCCGTGCTGGCCCTGGCCACCGCGCCGGCATTTGATCCGGGCATGTTTGTGCCGTATTCGGATGAGCCGCAGCCGAAGTCCAAACGCATCAGCGAATATAATTTAGCTACGCAGGGCGTATATCCGCCGGCGTCCACCTTTAAAGTCATTACCGCCATTGCGGCCATAGAGCAGGGCGGCTTTGACCCCGAAAAAGAGGTCTATTGCCCCGGGTATTATGATGCCGGATCACGCGTGTTTAAGTGCTGGAGTGTGCATAAACACGATAACTTTTTTGACGGAATGGCCGATTCCTGCGACGTCTATTTTTACACGCTGGCGGCCCAGACCGGTTCCGCGGCCATAGAAAAAACGCAGCGTATGTTTCAGTTTGGCCAGCCCACGGGCATTGATTTGCCCGGGGAAAAAGCCGGCAATCTGTACGGTCCCACCAAACGCGCGCGCAACCGTTCGTACTGGTTTATCGGGGATACGCTGAATTTGTCCATCGGACAGGGGGAGCTGTTGGTAACGCCGATTAAAATGGCGCAGTTTGCCGCCGCCCTGGCCAGCCGCGGCAAAATCTGGCGGCCGTATTATTTGGACCGCGTGGTCAGCAACCAGACCGGCAAAGTCTTGCAACAGGGCAAAAGCGAAGTGCTGGGCACCGTGGATATCAGGCCTTCCACCTGGGATTTAATTTACAAAGCCTTAAAACATACGGTGGATGACGGCACCGCGCGCCGCGTAAAAATAGCCGGCCTGGACGTATACGGTAAAACCGGCACGGCGCAAAACCCGCACGGGGACGACCACGGCTGGTTTATGGCTTTTGCCGGTCGGCCCGGGGAAGAGCCCAGCCTGGCGGTGGCCGTATTTGTGGAATACGGCAAAGGCGGCGCCGGCGCGGCCGGCCCGATTGCGCGGGAAATGATTAAAGCTTATTTTGGCATAGAGGATAAACCCGCGCGCCGCCCTGTATCTGCGCAGCAGGCCGTTTTGGAAAACGCCGATCCGGCGGCGCTGGTGTCCGATATGCAAAAATTACAGGCGGCCCTTCAGCGGCCTGACGGAGAACATACATGACCAAGTATAAATCGCGTTTGCACAAGGGAATGATGGACTGGCTGCTCTTTGGCGCCATGGCCGGCTTGGTGCTTTTGGGGGCTTTGTGCATTATGTCAGCGGTCAACGCGGTCAGTTTGTCCAACGCCGTGGTGCGCACGCATTTAATTGCGCTGCCTTTGGGGTTTGTGGCGTTTTTTGCGGCGTGGAGTTTTAATTATCAGATTTTTGACGAACAGTGGAAGCCGCTCTACGGCGTGATTTTGGCGCTGCTGATAGGGGTGTTGCTGTTCGGCACGTACCAGCGCGGCAGCAAGTCCTGGTTTGTGTTCCCGTTTTTTTCCATGCAGCCGGCGGAAATCTGCCGCGTACTGACTATTTTGGCGGCGGCGGCGTTTTTGGACCGGCAGGGCCACCGCATACGCGATATGCGTACGCTGGTGTGGCTGGGCGTGCTGATTGCGCCGGTGTTCGGGCTGATTATGCTGCAGCCGGATTTTTCGTCCATTGTAATTACCTTTCCCGCGCTGTTGGTGCTGTTATATTGCGCGGGCGTAAATGTGTTTTATCTGGCCCTGGTGTTTGCCTTTGCGGCCGTGGCGGGATTTTTTACCGTAGCATGGACATATTTGTATTTGCATCCGGAACTTCTGGACTATAGGCTGTTGGACGTATTTTTTAAACTTTCCGACCATATTTTGTATATGGGCGGTTTTGTACTGCTCGTGGCGGTGGCGGGGTATGCGGCGTGGTGGCTGTTTAAACAGCTGCGCGTGTTTTTACCTTCGTTTTATTTTGTGCTAGCCACGCTGGTGGTATTGGCGGGGTTTTTTGCCGGCGTGTTTGTGGACCATCAGATGAAGCCTTACCAGCGCAAACGCGTGGAGGCATTTTTGGCGCCGGAGTCCGACCCGCAGGGCGCATCTTACAATGTGCTGCAGGCGCAGATTGCCATGGGCTCGGGCGGCATACTGGGCAAAGGGCTGTTTTCGGGCACGCAGTCGCGTCTGGGTTTTGTGCCGGAAAAACATACGGATTTTATTTTGGCTGTGGTGGGGGAGGAGCTCGGCCTGTGGGGCACGCTGCTGGTGCTGGGGCTGTACCTGGTGATTTTGTGGCGTGTAGCGGTGGTGGCCTATACGGCCAGCGACCGATACGGCTATTTGGTGTGCAGCGGCATATTCGGCATGTTTTTAACATATATGCTGATTAACTTTGGCATGCTGATCGGCCTGTTCCCCGTGGCGGGTATTCCGCTGCCGTTTATCTCTTACGGAGGCAGCAACCTGGTGTCCAGCATGCTGGCGCTGGGGGTCGTGCAGTCGGTTTATGCGCGGCGCATTACCTCGGGCTGAAGGTGCGGCTATGATAAACACCCCAAAAATTTATAAAATGCGTGTAGCGTTTACCGTGGCCGGAGTATGGGACCATAAACGCATTTTTGCGGCCCTGCGCGATATGGTTTTGCGCAGCGGGCTGCCTTTTGAACCGGCCAAAGTAAACAAAAACTGGCCCCGCCTGGCTTACGGGCCCGCGCTGGGATACGGCCAGTACAGTTTGGGAGAATACGCCGATATTTATCTGTCTTCTCCCGTCAAAGAAGATGCGGCCCTGCAGGCCCTGAAAGCTGCCTGCCGAACCGGCGTAACCGTTACGCGCGTGCAGCGCGTGCCGTATGCGCTGCCGTCGGTAAGCAACCTGGCCGAAGTGTACCGCTACGGCGTGGAAGGGGATTTTGCCTTTTACCGCCCCGGCCTGCCGGCGGAAGAGTTTTTTGAAGGGAAACATATTTACGTAACCGAAGCCGCGCCCAACGGCATGACGGTGCAGCGGGATGTAAGACCGTTTGTGCTGTCTGCGGTGCAGCCGCGGCCGGAGCGGGTGGAACTGCTCCTGCAGCGCTGCGGCGACAAAACCGCCAAGCCCGAACACGTCATCGCGGCGTGGCTGGGTGTACAGGTGCCCGCGGAAGCGGAGTTTACGCTGGAACGTTTAAAATTTATCAGAGAAGCGCTGTACTGGCGCGACGCGGCCGGAGAGCCGCACGCCATATAGCCAAGAGGATTTGTTATGAGTAAAAATACCGAAGAAGCGCCGAAGGTGGAGGTTATCGTCAACACCTCCTTTGAAGAAACGCGCATCGCCATTTTGGAAAACGGACGCATCAATGAACTGATGTGGGAGCGGCGCGGGTCGCTTAACATCGTGGGCAATATTTACAAGGCCACGGTGGAGAACGTCCTGCCCGGCATTTCCAGTGCGTTTGCCAATATCGGCTATGAGAAAAACGCTTATTTGTATATTTCCGACATTTTGGGCGCGGACCGCAAGAACATTGATAAAGTGCTCAAAAAAGGCCAGCAGATTATGGTGCAGGTGGTCAAAGACGCCATCGGTACCAAAGGCATGAAGGTAACCATGGACGTTACCCTGCCGGGCCGTTATTTGGTGCTGACGCCGCACCAGAGTTTTGTGGGCGTGTCCAAAAATATTGAAGACAGCGAAGCGCGCCATAAGCTCAATGAAATCATGCAGGAGCTGGCCGAGAAACATTTAAACGGCATGGGCTGCATTGTGCGCACGGAAGCCGAAGAAGCCACCAAGGACGAACTGGAGCGCGAAGTAAAATACCTCTACCGCCAGTGGCAGACTATTTTGAAGAAATTTGACACCCTGCCTTCCCCGGCCCTGCTGCATGAAGATATGGACGCGGTGCTGCAGGTGGCGCGCGACGTGCTTTCGGAGAATGCCGAAGTGTATTTGCTGGACAACAAAAATGATTATGAGCGCGTGCTGGATTTTGTGAAGAAAAATTCGCCGGAGCTGGCCGACCGCGTGAAACTTTACAAAGGCAAAACCCCGATTTTTGAGGCCTACGGCATTGAGCCGGAAATAGACAACCTGCGCAAAATCAAACTGCCGCTTCCCAACGGGGGCAGTATTATTATCCAGGAAGCCGAAAGTCTGTGCGCCATTGACGTAAACACCGGCAAGTTTACCGGCAACAAATCCCAGGAAGAAACCGTCACGCAGACCAATATTGAGGCCGCGCAGGAAATTGCGCACCAGCTGCGCCTGCGCAATATCGGCGGGATTATCGTGATTGATTTTATTGATATGCGCAAAGCCTCCAGCCGCCACCGCGTGGTGGAGGCGCTGGCCAACGCCGTGCGCGGCGACCGCGCCAAAATACGCATTCTGCCCATTACGCGCCTGGGGCTGGTGGAAATGACGCGCGAACGCAAACGCGAAAGCACGGGCAGTTTTATCAGCGAGGAGTGCCCGCAGTGCCACGGCTCGGGCCGCGTTTTGTCGGCCGAGAGCATGCGCATTAAAATACAGCGCGAAATTTATGACCTGACCAGCGGCCGTCCGGGCGGCAATCTGCGCGTGGTGCTGCACCCGCTGCTGGCCGAAGCCGTTAAGCAGAAGCAGGCGGATATTGAAGAGAATATTCACCGCTCGCTGAAAATACAGTCCGACCCGCAGCTGGCCTGGGAAGACTATAAAATCGTATTGGAGTAATTTCCTGCCGCGCGCCGCGTGCGCGCGGTTTTGCTTATGAAGAAAGCCATTTTTGCCTTGCTGGCCGCTTTGCTTTTGCCCGCTTCGCTGTTGCATGCGCAGGGCAAGACGGACATATATATTTTGGGCCGGGACAAAGGGTCCGTTTCCTCCATGCAGGCCGGCGGCGTTACCCTGGTGGACGCGCGCGCCACGGCCAAAAAACTGGGCGGCAGCGTGGAGCTGTATGCCGCCGCCAAGCAAATCAAAGTGGCTTTCCCGGGCATGTATGCCATTTTAAGCGCTCCGCTGGCCGAAGCCGTCATTAATGCCCAAACGGTTCAGCTGCCTGCGGAAATTATTGCTTCCGGCAGCAAGATTTTTGTGCCGGTGCAATTCTTTATGCTGCCGCAGGTGGAAAAAGCGCTGGACCGGCAGATTACGTTTGAAAACGGTGCGCTGGTGGTGGAGAAAAACTTCACGCTGGCGTTTACGGACAAAGAACAGCATGACGCCTATGACCGCCTGCGCTTTTTCCAAAAATCCGGCGTATCCTTTACTTCCGAACAGACTAATAAGCACACGGTAGAGGCCGTTTTTCCGAATGCGGTGCTTAAACGCAATGTGAGCATGCGCCTGAAAGACGATTTTATCCGCTCTTTCACGCTGACCCAGCGCGGCAAAGACGTATTGCTCAAGGTGATTTTGGGTAAGAAAGGCCAAACATGGCGTTTGGCGCAGGAAGGCGGCGAATTGGTGTTTGCCACGGCGGAAAAAACATTGCCCGTGGCGGCACCGGCCGCTTCTTCGGATGAGGCGGACACCGATGAGGCCGAAGAGTTGGATCTGACTCCTTCCGTATCGGGAACGGACGAGGAACTTCGCCCGTTGCCTGTTATCAAAGCCGAGCCCCAGCCGGTCATGACCAGCGGGGCGCCGGTCATCAAAGAAAAACGCAAAATCCGCATTATGATTGACCCCGGCCACGGCGGCAAAGACCCCGGGGCCACGCGCCGCGGCAGTTCACAGGAAAAAACACTGAATTTGACGGTTTCCAAACACTTGTACAATTACCTCAAAAAACAGGGTTTTGAGGTAAAAATGACGCGTACCAACGATACATTTGTCACGCTGGCCGGACGCAGCAAAATGGCCAATGATTTCAAGGCCGATTTGTTTGTATCCGTGCATACCAACGCCGCCAAACGCGCCGCGGCCAACGGATTTGAAGTGTATTTCCGTTCCGATAAAGCCACCGACAAAGAGGCCGCCGAAGTGGCCGCCTTTGAAAACGAAGCCTTGCAGTATGAAGAGGCGCATTACAGCTTTGTGGATATGTTGCTGGAGTCTATGGCCAAGAATGAGTTTATGAACGAAAGTTCCAAACTGGCGGGCCATATACGCAATTATGTGTATAAAGAACCCGGCATCGGTATTGCCGTGCGCCAGAACAATGCCATACGCCAGGCCAACTTCTATGTACTGCGCGGCGTGAAAGCTCCCGCCGTGCTGGTGGAAATGGGCTATATCAGCAGCGCCAAAGACCGCGCGCGGCTGAATAACAAGGCCGCCCAGAAGCGCATGGGCGACGGCATAGGCAAGGGCATTGTGTCTTATCTGAAAGCCGAAGGAAAAATAAAATAAAAAATTTATCAGATAAATACCGCCCCGCTGTTTAAGCGGGGCGGTTCATCGTTGGAGAGTTTATTTATAAAGAGAGGCCGTATATTCTCTTTTAAAATCCCGCCGCCGCTGTTCCCATTCGTTTTGCGGATAGGCTTCGGAAGTGCTGACGGCGTGGCCGCTTTTGCATATCCAATCAGGGGAGTTTGTCTGCGGATGCTGCTCATCCCAGGCAACAACTTTTTTCATGATTTGTTTTAACTGTTCCGGGTCGTTCATAAGGGTTTCCGCTTTGGCGTAGGCATGCAGGGTTGGATAGACGATTTCCATATTTAGCAAAACCAGGTATTGCCCCACGGCAGGGTCTTTGCAGAGGGCGGCATCGGCGGCGGCGCGCATTTGTGCCAGGAAAACCCAAAAGAGGGTGTCTTGTATGGGAGCCTTCTGTATGGCCATGCGGTAAGCCAAGAAGTAAAGATATTTGGGGCAGTATTGTGCAGCATGCTGTTGGAGCCAAGGAGTGATGTCCCGTTGGCGGCTTTTTACAATTAGATTTATAATTTCTTCTTCGTGGACATCCACCGTATTAATGGAAGTGATATTGCCTGCTTGGGTAATTTTCGTTTCGGTCCGGTAGGGGTGTTGTAAGAGTTCTTTTAATTTGCGCAAATCCGCCGATTCTCCCGCGGATGGGTTTGAAACATGACGGAAAATTTGTATTCCTGCCAATACGACCAAACATAGGCAAACTATACCAATAAAGGCCTTTAGCATAAGAGTTTGGTTTCTCCGAATAGCATATATAAAAATTCATTATAACATATTTCGTCTGTGACATCCGGGCAAAGTGCTACAATATAGCCATGAAGTTTTATTTTTCCCTGTTTTTTATTTTCTTTAAAATCGGCCTGTTTACGCTGGGCGGCGGATACGCCATGCTGCCTTTGATAGAGGCCGAAGTTGTGGATAAGCGGCGCTGGATAGACAAAAAAGAGTTTTTGGATTTGACCGCTCTGGCGCAGTCCGCTCCCGGGATTTTGGCCGTGAATATGGCTATATTTGTGGGGTATAAGCTGCGTTCCCTGCCGGGGGCCGTGACGGCCACGCTGGGTGCGGTGCTTCCTTCTTTTCTGATTATTCTGCTGATTGCGGTGTTTCTGCGGGATTTTCGCCATAACCCCGTAGTGGAAAGCGTTTTTAGGGGCATACGCCCTGCCGTGGTGGCGCTGATTGCCGTGCCTGTATTTACGCTGGCGCGGGCCGCCGGCGTCACCTGGAAAACCGCCTGGGTGCCCGTGCTCTGCGCACTGGCGGTATGGCTGGGGGGGCTGTCCCCCGTGTATATTGTACTGCTGGCCGGTTTGGGCGGCTGGCTGTTCTGCCGGGAGAAAGCCAAATGATTTACTGGCAGCTGTTTAAAACATTTTTTAAAATAGGCCTGTTCAATTTCGGCGGCGGATACCCGATGATTTCGTTTATTCAAAACGAAGTGGTGTTTAAACACGGCTGGCTGGGCACGGCCGAATTTACCGATATCGTGGCCGTCAGCCAAATGACCCCGGGGCCCATAGGCATTAATATGGCCACCTATACGGGCTATGCCGCGGCTAATGATGTATGGGGAGCGGCACTTGCCACGCTGGCCGTATGTCTGCCGTCGTTTATCGTGATGATTTTGCTGACGCGTTATTTTTTGCGCCATCAGGACAGCCCCGCCGTTAAAGCCGTATTTAAAGGCCTGCGTCTGGCTATTGTGGGGCTGATTGCTTCCGCCGCGCTGGTGCTGGTAAATAAAGAAAATTTTACCGGCTGGATAAGCGGGTTGATTTTTGCCGTTTCTTTCTTGGCCGTATACCGTTTCAAATGCAACCCCATACATTTAATTCTCCTGGCCGGCGCCGCCGGCTGGCTGGTGTATTAACTCCGCGTTTTTTCTCTCTTCTTGCTTTAAATAGTTGCCGCCGCTGACAGATTTTTTAAAAGCGTCGGCATTTTTTTATTTGCATTCCGGCGTAAAGACATGCCTTTGTGGGTCTTGGGTCCTAAAAGTTAGGTAGGACTAAATTTATTTGTTAGTTTTACCTAACTTTTGTTATAATATAAACACAAAGGAGAAAATTATGAAGAAAAATATAACCGCTAAAATACTTTCCGCCGCCGCAATTTTATGCGCGGCCCCGTTGGCCCTGGCCGCTTCTGATACGCAGGGACAAGGCCAGGCCCTGACCAAAGAACTGCAGAAGGCCGCGGCAGAGGCCGCCCAGGTGCAGGCGCTGGATATTTCCACCATAAACACTACCTGGGAACGCTGTGAAGTACTGGTTTCCCGTGCGCGCGGAAACGGCAGACCCAGAGTGCGGGTGGTAAAACCCTGGACCTGTAAGGACGTAACGACCAGCTGTAGCGCCGTGGTGTCCAAAGATAAAATTTTTGCTCCGGCCGCTTGTTACTATGCCTCTAAAAAAGAGAACCAAACGCTGTCTTTAAAATCCAGCCACTTGGTTTCTTCTGACGGCCGCCGCCGCTCTTTGTTGCAGAGCTTTATCGGCAAAGTGAAGGATTTCGTAGTGTTTCGCAAATAAATTGGGGACGTACCAGTCATGGGGTAAATCGGCGCGGTTTGCGCTAATACGCATGGGGACCCGCGCCTCCTGAATGAGAAAATGCGCCGCATCTGCCATAGATGCGGCGTTTTTTTAGGTATATGGAGGCTTGCCTATTCCTGCGCATTTGTTACAATAAACAAAAACAGGAGGGAGAAATGGGGAAAAGATATATATTGGCAGTACTGCTTTTGGCGGGGATGTGTTCCGGCGCGGCGGCGGCCTTGCCGGAAATAGCGTTATTGCCGCCGGATAAAACGCGGGGTACGGCGGTGATGCAGGCCCTGTCCGAGCGAAAATCCACCCGTGTTTTTGCGCCGGAAAAGCTGACGAGGAGGGATTTGTCTGATCTTTTATGGGCCGCCAACGGCGTGAACCGGCCCGACGGCAAACGCACCGCTCCGTCCGCCTTAAACCGCCAGGATATAGACGTTTATGCCGCGTTTGAAGAAGGCGTATACCGCTATGACGCGCCGTCCCACAGCCTGGTGCCGGTGGCGGAAGGGGACGTGCGCCCCGTCAAAGCGCCGGTTGTGCTTTTGTTGGTGGCCAAAGAAGATACGGACTATGCTCCCATAGACGCGGGCATTGTGTCGCAAAATATTTACCTGTTTTGTTCCGGCGTGGGGTTGGCTACGGTAACGCGCGGCTCCATGGACGCGGACAAGCTGGCCAAAGCGCTGAAGCTGCCGGGAAAACAAAAAGTCATTTTAAACCAGCCGGTCGGCTATTTCCAAAAAACAAGCAAGGAAAAACAGGCGGAGAAAAAAGGCGAAAAATAATCAACCATTAACAAACCCCCGCTTTTCGGCGGGGTTTTTGATAGGTGTTAATTGGGTTGGGCGGGCGTTTGTTCCGCAGGCTCCTGGCTGCCTTCCGGTGCGGCCGGCCCCTGCGGTGCTGTGACCTGCGCCTGCGTGTCCGTTTCGGTGAGAGGCGGCTCCTGTGCGGGAGCGTCCTCCTGCGGCGTATATTTTAAATCCAGCGAGGCAAACACCGCTCCGCGGTTGTCGTTTAACCAACGGCGGTGCGCTTTGTATTCGGGGCAGTACTGCGCCACCAGCTGCCAGTATTCCGCACCGTGGTTCATATGCACCAGGTGCGAAAGTTCATGCACGATCAAATAGTCGCGTATGGCGATGGGCATTTTAATGATGTGATAGGTATAATTAATGTTTTTCTTGGCCGAGCAGCTGGCCCAGAGCGACTGCTGGTTCTTGACGGTGATATTGTTGTACTGTACGCCCATTTTTTGCGCCCACTGCGCGGTTTGCTCGCGCAGAACTTCGCCCGCTTTTTCGCGCAGCCACCGTTCCGCCAGTGCGTTGGGGTCGGCCTGCGGCGTCTGAATATACACGTCAAAAGCCTGGCCGTTAAATTCCACGCCTTCTTCCTGGTCCGGCGTCAAGTGCACCCGCGCGGGATACAAAGCCCCTTCATAGAGGATTTTGCCCGCTTCGGTTTCGGCGTTTTCTTCCGCCCCGCCGAACACTTCCGGCATTTCTTTTTTGAGGCGTTCAATAAAAAGTTTTACGTCGCTGATGACGCTTTGCGTGTCGCTCATAGTTTTATTATATCAATTTGGTTTTGCTTCCCGCGCCGGCTTTTGTGGAAAAACGCGGAATATTTTATACAATAGCCTATATAACGGAGGGAACCGTGAGCCAGGAAAATTTGAAAAAGACCCCGCTTTGCGCCGCCTGCGAGTCCGCCGGCGGGAAAATGGTGGATTTCCACGGGTGGCTGCTGCCCGTGCAGTTTGAAAGCATTATCGCCGAGCATAAAGCCGTGCGCGAAGGCGCGGGCATGTTTGACGTGTCCCACATGGGGCAGGTGTTTGTGGAAGGGGCGGACGCGTGGAAATTTTTGCAGTACGTCAATACCAATAACATCAAAAACACCCCGGGCACGGGGACCTATTCCCACATTACGGATGAACAGGGGCATATTATTGACGATGCGATTTCCTTTTGTTTGACGCCCGAAAAATTTTTGGTCGTGGTAAACGCCGCCTGCATTGATACGGACATGGCCTGGTTTAATAAACACGCGACCGCATTTAACGTAAAAATCACCGATGACAGCGCCCGCTGGGGTATGATTGCCCTGCAGGGGCCTCAGGCGCTGGATCACGCGGCCAAACTGATTGACGGCGTGAAGGACATGGCCCGCTTTACGATTAAAGAAATCACGCTTTTCGGCGCACGCGGCTATGTGACGCGCACGGGATATACCGGCGAGGACGGGGTGGAAATCATGGCCTCGCCCGAAGCCATTGTCAAGGTGTGGGACGCTTTGCTCGCGTCCGGCGTCAAACCCTGCGGGCTGGGCGCGCGCGACGTGCTGCGCCTGGAAGCGGGATATCTGTTAAACGGTACGGACGCCGACGGCCGCCAAACCCCGTATGAGGCGGGCTGCGGCTGGGTGGTCAAACTGGCCAAAGAAGATTTTATCGGCAAAGCCGCGCTGGAAACGCAGAAGGCCGCCGGACTCAAACGCCGCCTGACGGGCTTTGTGCTTACGGGGGCGGGCGTGCCGCGCTCCGGCTGCAAAGTGTTTAAAAACGGCGCGGAAGCGGGCGTGCTGACCAGCGGCACCTATTCGCCGCTGTTTAAAGGCATTGCCGTCGGTTACGCCGATACGGATTTACAGGAAGGGGAAGAAGTGGAAATAGAAGTGCACGGGCGGAGAATTCCGGCCAAAAAAGTCAAAACACCGTTTTATAAAAACCGGGTATAAAAAGGAGAAAAATTATGCACAGCGCAGAAAACAGCAAATACGCCAAAACCCATGAATGGGCTCATATGGAAGGCGACACGGCCACCGTGGGCATCAGCGACCACGCCCAGCAGGAAATCGGCGATATCGTTTTTATTGATTTGCCCAAAGTGGGCCAGCAGGTGACGGCGGGGCAGAACTGCTGCGTTATTGAGTCGGTCAAATCCGCCAGCGAAATTTACGCTCCCGTCAGCGGCGAAGTGGTGGAAGTCAACGAAGCCCTGAAAACCGAGCCCGGCCTGGTCAACCAGGAGCCGCACGGCAAAGGCTGGCTGTTTAAAATCAAATCCACCGCGCCGGCCGAATATGAAAGCCTGATGGATTTGTCCGCCTACAAAGAAAGCATCAAATAATTTCGTGTATCCCCCGCCTGCGCGGCGGGGGATTTTTAAAGAGGATTTTATGTTTATTTCCAATACCCCCGAAGACAAAAAACAGATGTTGGAAAAAATCGGCGTTTCGTCGCTGTCCGATTTGTTTAAAGATATCCCGCAGGATTTGTTATACCCCGCTCTGAACCTGCCGCCCGCGCTGACCGAAGGCGCGCTGACGGCCCATATGCATGCGCTGGCCGCCAAGAACAAACCCCTGTTAAATTTTGCCGGCGCGGGCTGTGAGGAACATTTTATCCCCGCCGCCGTAAACGCTTTAAGTTCCCGCGGAGAGTTTTTAACCGCCTATACCCCGTATCAGGCCGAAGCCAGCCAGGGTACCCTGCAAACCATTTATGAATTTCAAAGCTGCATTTGCGAACTTTTTGACATGGACGTATGCAGTGCGTCGCATTATGACGGCGCCACCGCCCTGGCCGAAGCCTGCGCCGCGGCGCAGCGCGTGAACAACAGAAGCAAAATTTTGTATTCGGCAGGGCTTCACCCGCATTATAAAGAAGTGCTGAAAACCTATTTAAAACACACGCCCGGGCTGAAGCTGGAAGAAGTGCCGCTGAAAAACGGTACGCTGGACCTGGATGCGTTAAAAGAAAAACTCACGCCGGATACGGCCTGTTTTGCCGTGGCGGGGCCGAATTTCTTCGGCCAGCTGGAGCCGCTGGAAGATATTGCGGCGTTGACGCACGGCGCGGGTGCGCTTTTGGTGTCCGTGGCCAAACCGCTGGCCCTGGCGCTGGTACATACGCCGGGGCAGTACGGGGCCGATTTTTCCGTGGCCGAAGGACAGGTATTGGGCAACGCCATGAATTTCGGCGGGCCCGGGCTGGGTATTTTTACCTGTAAAAAAGAATATGTCCGCCAGGTGCCCGGGCGCATTGTGGGCATTGCCAAAGACAAAGACGGCAAACGCTCTTTCGTGCTGACCCTGCAGGCGCGCGAGCAGCATATACGCCGCGAGCGGGCCGCGTCCAACATTTGCTCCAACCAGGCCCTGTGCGCCTTAAACGCCGTCATTTACCTGACGCTTCTGGGATACGCGGGCCTGCGCGAAGTGGCGGAACTGAATTTGGAAAAAGCCCACCGCCTAAAAGACATGCTGCTCTCTGACGGGCATAAGCTGAAATTTAACGGGCCGTTTTTCAATGAATTTGTGCTGGAGCTGAACGCGCCGGCCAAACAGGTAATTAAAAAGCTGGCCAAAAAAGGCATAGCCGCCGGCTTTGATTTGGGCCTTGTCAGCAAAGAGCTGAAAAACTGCCTGCTGGTCTGTGCCACGGAAACCAAAACCGAAGCCGACCTGCAAAAATATGTGGACGCCATGAGGGGGTTTTAATATGCCGGAAATTTCCAAACAGAATGCTTTAAGCATAGAGAAATCCGTCCCGGGCCGCCGCGGCGTACGCTTTGAAAAACCGCTTTTTACGCCGGACAAATATGTGCCCGCCAAATACCTGCGCACGCATACCCCGCGCCTGCCGCAAATGAGCGAGCTGGACACGGTGCGGCACTTTACCAACCTGTCCCGGCAGAACTATTGTTTGGACAGCCATTTTTATCCGCTGGGTTCCTGCACGATGAAATACAACCCGAAGGCCTATGACGTGTTAAGCGTGCTGGAGCCGCTGGCCAACGCCCACCCTTTTGCGCCAGAAGAAGCGGTGCAGGGCACGCTGGAGATTTTGTATAACCTGCAGGAAATGCTCAAAGAAATTACGGGCCTGGCCGCGTTTACGCTGCAGCCTGCCGCGGGCGCGCAGGGCGAGCTGACGGGCATTTTGGCCGCGCGTGCGTATTTTGATGCGCAAAAGGACAAAAAACGCACGGAAGTCATTGTGCCGGACACCGCACACGGCACCAATCCGGCCACATCGCACATGGCGGGTTACACGGTAATCAACATTAAATCCGGCCCGGACGGTTGCGTGGATAAAGAAGCGCTGAAAAACGCTTTGTCGGAGCGGACGGCGGTGGTCATGCTGACCGTACCCAACACGGTGGGGCTGTTTGAAAAAGACATACGGCAAATTGCGGATATGGTGCACGCCGCGGGGGCGCTTTTATACATGGACGGGGCCAACTTCAACGCGCTGATCGGCGCGGCGAAGCCCGCGTCTTTCGGCATTGATTTAATGCATTTAAACCTGCATAAAACTTTTGCCGCGCCGCACGGCGGCGGCGGGCCCGGCTCCGGCCCCGTGGGAGCCAATGACAAGCTGGCCCCGTTCCTGCCGCGTCCCGCGGTGGAAAAGAAAAACGGCAAATTTACCTTAAACGCCCTCCTGCCCAAAAGCCTGGGCCGCATGAAAGCGTTTTACGGCAATATCGCCGTGTGCATACGGGCCTATTGTTTCCTGCGCCAGTATGACGGGCAGACGCTTAAAGAGGTGGCGGAAAACGCCGTTTTAAACGCCAATTATGTGCGGGTGTGCCTGAAGGACGAATTCCCCGCGTATTTTGACGCGCCGTGCATGCACGAATGCGTGCTGACGCTGGACAAAGACAAAATGAACGGCGTGCGCACGGCCGACATTGCCAAACGCCTGCTGGATTACGGCTTTTACGCGCCGACTATTTATTTCCCGCTGATCGTGCCGGAAGCCATGATGATTGAGCCGACGGAAACGGAAAATAAACAGACGTTGGACTCGTTTATAGAGGCCCTGCGGCGCATTTTTGAAGAAGCGCAAAAAGAGCCGCAGACGGTGCATGAGGCGCCGCTGACCCAGCCGGTCAAACGCATAGACGAGGTTAGCGCGGCGCGCGAGCCGAACCTGCGCTGGTAGTTTTATACGGCGCGGGCGGTCCCCGCGCCTTTTTTATGGCACAACATATTTTAACCCCCGCTTTAAACGTGTTTGAGCATATGGCTCTGGACGAGGTGCTGGCACAGACCGTCCCGGCCGCGCCCGTGCTGCGTTTTTATCATTGGACGGCGGGGCCCGCGGTGACGTTTGGCTACGGGCAGTTTTATGACAGCGTGCGCGCGCAAACGCCGCCGCAGGCCGGCCCTTTGTGCCGCCGGCCCACGGGCGGGGGCATGGTGCTGCACGGGGAAGACTTGACCTTCAGCCTGGTGTTTCAAACAGGGCACAAGCCCAAAGAAATTTATGCGGCTTTGCACGGCGCCATAGAGCGGGCCCTGCTGGAGCAGGCCCATCTGGCCAGCCTGCGTCAGGGAGCGGTGCCCGCATCGGCCTATGCCCCGCAGCAAAACGGCGCGGCCGGCGGATGCTTTGTAAATCCCGTACAGGACGACTTGCTGGTAAACGGGCAAAAAATTTTAGGCGGAGCCATACGCCGCTTCGGCTCCACGGTGCTGTATCAGGGGTCTTTGCAGTGCGCGGGCGCGCGGACAAACCCCGTTTTTCGGCGTGCCGTCGGCGCAGGCGCGGCGGCTTGGCTGGGCGTTGCGTTTGAAGCACGTCCTGCGGCGCAGGAAGTTTTAGCCGCCGCGCGCGCATTGGCCGTTTCGCAATACCAAACGGCGGCCTGGAATGAAAAATTTTAACATGTGATGAAGAATTTTTTAAAACTCCTGCTGGCGCTTGCCCTGCTGCCCACCGCGTTTTTTTGCGCGGCGGAAGTGTTGGGCGCATTTTGGGAGGTGGTCAAAGATTTCCGCACGGCCGTGGAACTGCTGGCGGGAGCGGCCCTGTACTGCGCCGTCCACTTCTGCGGATATCATTTTGACCGCATGTATGTGTGGGGGCATGAAACCACGCATGCCGCGCTGGCCATGCTGTTTGGCTTTCGCGTGCATTCCATGCAGGTAAACAAAGACAGCGGCTATGTGAAAATGGACCGCACCAACGCCGCCGTGGTGCTGGCGCCGTATATTGTGCCGCTTTATGCGGTGCTGACGGGGCTGGTGTATGCGGGGGCGTCTTTGTTTGTACAGGTGGCCCCGTACCGGCCGGCCTTTGTATTTTTGGTCGGGTTTTTTATGGCCTTTCATTTTGTGCAAACCGTCAAAACCCTGTGGGAAACCCAGCAGCCGGATTTAAAACTGGCCGGCGGGCGGGTATTTTCCGTGGTGATTATTATTTTGGGCAATGCCGCCGTGCTGGCCCTGGTGCTTAAATGCCTGTTTCCGGATAAAGTACTTTTGGGGCAAATGATAAGCGGGGCCGCAGTTTCCACCTATAACACGTGGAAAATTGTGATAAACTATATAGTAGAGCAATTTATATCTTCGCGCGCGTAGGCGTACATGAGCAAGAAAAACAAAAAACAGGCCAAAAAAGAGACCACGCCCAGGAAGCGTTCCCGCACGGCGCGTTTTGCGCTGGGGACGTGTTCGCTGTTTTTCCGTACGGTGCTGTTTACGGTGATGTTTGTGCTGCTGCTCGGCGCGGGGCTGTGGGTGGCCGCGCTGAAGATGTTTAACGCCCAGCAAATCAGCGAAACGCTGACCCAGCGCTTGCAGCTTCTGTTTGACCGCCCCGTAGTTATTTCCTCACTGGAACTGAAATTTTTAAATACCGTGGAGCTCAAGGGCTTTGCCGTTTTGGACGATAAACTGCGCCCGGGGGAACCGGTTCTGTCTGCCGAGTCGGTGCTGATACGCTATCAGGTGCTGCCCCTTGTGGAGAAAAAGCTGATCATTGACGAAGTGACGCTCAACCGCCCGCGCATCAACATTGTGCGCGGAGAAGAAGGCGTTTATAATACCCCGCCCGTCAATACGGCCGCGGCAGGCGGCGGGTACGTCAGCGGCGCCGGCGGAGAGCCTGTGCAGGTCAGCATAGAGGACTGGCGCGTGCGCGACGGCGTGTTGAGTTACCGCGACCTGACCAGCGGCGTCAGCCATGCGGTATACGGCTTAAACCTGCATTTTCAGCGGCTGCGTTTTAACGAGCTCTCCCGCTTCCGGCTGGAAACCGTACTGCGCAACCGCTGGGGCGATAATATTTCCGATTTGGAAATACACGGCACGGGGCAGGTGAACTTTGCCAATTTTGACTGGAAGAAATTTGCTTTGCGCAATTTTCAGACACAGGTGGCGCTGTTCAGAAAGCCTGTCAGCCTGACGGTGGATTTGGACAATTTGGTAACGCCCTTTTTCAATGTGCGCGCCGAAGCGCCGGCTTTTGACCAGCAGGATTTGTCCGTATTTAAAAAAGATTTGCCTTCGTTTAACGTGCCCGCTTCCCGCATTGCCGCCAAAGGCATGCTGGGCGCCGGATACACGCATTTGACGCTGGACGAACTCAGCGCGCAGACGGACAATTTAAACGCGTCTGTGTCCGGCGAACTGGATTTTGGCAAAAAACCGTTTGAGGCGGATTTGCAGTTTCAGACGGGGTGGAATGATTTGGCGGTGCTGTCCAAACGCTGGCCCGCGCTGGCCCGCTTTAAGCTGACGGGACAGGGCAAGGCCTCCGCGTCCGTAAAGCGCGCAGGCGGCAAATATACGCTGCCGCAAGTAGATTTGCAGGCCAAAGCCGCGGCGGGACAGTTCTGGGGATTTGACGCGGCGGGCGTCAGCGGCAGTTTCACGGCCAAAAACAATTTTACCGATTTGTACGCCCGCACCACGGACGGAAAAGTAACGGTGGCGGACAGCGTGTTTGGCAAGCTCAATCTTTCGGGCTCGTACCGCAAAGGCAATGTGTATGCGTATATCGCCTCGGCGGAATTGGACGGCGTGCCAATGAAACTGCGCCTGTCTATAAATAACATTAAAAGCAGCAAGCGCAAGATAGACACCTCGCTGTATTTGAAGCATTTTGAACCGATGAAATTTATCGGCACCGTGCAGGATTTTGTGGATGTGATTGGGGCTATTTCCAAAAAGAAATCTTCTTCCAATTTCCAAACCGGCGAACTGGCCTGGATGCGCAACTTCCGCGACCGCCTGCCCAAATTTATGCCCAATTTTTCGGGTACGCTGTATGCCGATACTTTTTCCAGTACGGTGCTGTCCGGCAACCGTTTTAACGCCGAATTTGCCTTTACGGGCATGCTGCCGGGCGCGGCCGATTTAAACGGCACGCTGGACATGAAGCTGGAGGAAGGCGTAATACACCAGATGGAAAAACTGGCTGAAGAACAGCAGGCTTTAAACGTGACTTTTACGCCGTTTATTATGATGCACCGCATGGAACGCAGCGGAAGTTTCAAAGTGGGCGAAGTGCTTAAAGACGTGGCGTTTAACGAAATGGCCGCGTCCGTGGATTTCAAAAACGGCACGATGATTGTGAACAATGCTTTTACGCAGGGGCCCGTTATTTCGGCCGCCGTGTCGGGCTGGGTGGACTGGGTGCGGGAGACTTTTGAGCTGGTCATTTGGACGATGTTTACCCCCGCTTCCAGCAAGGGCGGCATTTTGGCCGAAAATTTGACCGACGAATCCGGCAACCCCGCCTTGGCGTTTAAAGTATCTTCTTCCATGCTTAAACCCCGCGTGGAAATGCTGCGCGCCAAAAAAACCAATGAACAGATAGAGTCCGCGCGTAAGCGCGGGCTGCGCACCGATTTTAATAAAAGCCGCGAATTTTTGAAAGGAGAATTCCATGCCAAGAAATAACTTAGACCTGCTCTCGCTCCTGCAGGAGCACGGGGCCGTGGTGGAAGGCCATTTTGTCATGCCTTCGGGCTTCCACAGCCAGACGTATATACAGACCTCCCTGCTTCTGCAGCACCCGAACCTGGCGCAGAAAATAGCGCGTGCCATGTCCGATAAATTTGCCGCCCATGCCGATGTGGTCATGGCGCTGACGCCGTCCAACTCCGTGCTTGCGCAGGAAGTGGCGCGCGTGCGCGGCGCGCGGGCCATTTTCGCGTCCAAAGATGACAAGGGCGAAATGATTTTAAAACACAATTTTGTTATTAAGCCCGGCGAAACGGTGCTGTTGGTGGACGACGTAACCGTCGGCGGACGCAAAGTGCTGAGGGCCGAAGCGCTGGTTAAAGCCAGCGGGGCCAAAGTGCTGGGCGTGGCCGTGATGGTGGACCGTTCCATGGGCATTTTGCCGCTGGAACTGCCGCTGCGCGCCCTGCTGTCTTACCCGATGCAGACGTTTACCGCCAAGGACTGCCCGCTGTGTTCCTCCGGCATTCCCGTGCAGGAAGTGGACGACGTGTATAAGGAGCCGCAGGCGTGAGAGAAATTAAATTAAAACCCAAAGAGCAGCGGCGCATTGCCGCGGGGCATTACTGGATTTTTTCCAATGAAATAGACGGGCTGGACAGCTCCGCAGACCCCGGCGAGCTGGTGCGCGTGCTGGACAGCGAAGGCAATACCGTAGGTACGGGGTTTTTTAACCCGCACAGTTTGATTGCCGTTCGCCTGGTGCAGAAAGGACCGCAGCCGCTGGCGGAAGATTTCATTTTTCAAAACCTGGACGCGGCCTATGAATACCGCAAAGAGCTGGGCGTGCGCAAATACGGCCGTATGTGCTACGGGGAAAGCGACGCCATGCCCGGGCTGGTGGTGGACCGTTACGGCGATGTGCTGGTGGCGGAAATTTTGACGGCAGGCATGGAAAAACAAAAAGAAGCCGTCACCGCGGCGCTGAAGAAAATTTTCCGTCCCAAGGGCATTCTTTACCGTGCAGACAGCGCTTTCCGTGCGCTGGAGGGGCTGGGCAATACGCCTGAAACAGTCGGCGAAGTGCCCGAAACGGTGCAAATAGAAGAAAACGGCGTAAAGTATGAAGTACCTCTTCTGGTCGGACAGAAAACGGGCTTTTATTATGACCAGCGGGAAAACCGCGCTTTCTTAAAACCCTATTTTAAAGACAAACTTGTGCTGGACCTGTACAGCTATATCGGCTCTTTCGGGCTGACGGCCGCCCTGGCCGGTGCGGCGCAGGTGTGGGGCTGTGATTCTTCAGCCGCCGCTGTGGAATTTGCCAATAAAAACGCCGAACTCAACGGCGTGAAAGATTTGGCCGTCTTTCACCGCGATGACGCCGAACGCGTGCTTTCGGCCATGAAGAAAAAAGAACTGCCGGACCAGCCGGATTTTGTTCTGCTGGATCCGCCGGCCTTTGCCAAAAGCCGCAAGAACCTGCCCAAAGCCGTGGGACTGTACGTCAAACTGGTGCGCATGGCGCTGGAAGGATTGGAAAAGGGCGGTTATCTGGCTTTTTCCACCTGTTCACACCATATTTCGCGCGAACTGTTTGCCGATATTATCCGCCAGGGCGTCAGCAAATCCGGCAAAAGCGCCGTACTGCTGGAGCTGCGCGGACAGGCCAAGGACCACCCCGTATTAATCGGCATGCCGGAAACGGAGTACCTGCATTTTGCGCTGCTGAAAGTGTGCTGATAAACAGGACCCAAGAGCAGACGGGGCCTTTTGGCCCTGTTGCGTAGCGTTCATTTTTTTCATAATGGAAAGAAGGAGGCCGTTTATGAAGAAATCTGTCTTTATGTTAGGTGTATGTTTATGCCTGTGTTCGCTGGTCTATGCGGCGGACGGACAGCCTGATAAACGGCGCATGGCGCAATACCAGGCTTTGGAGAAGCAGCGGCAGGAACTGCTAGCCTGGCCGCACGAGCATGTGGGAGCCCCGTACTGGTCGGGCCAAAAACGCCTAAACCAGGCCAAAAAAATACGTTCCCAAATGTACACACAGTTTCAGGATGTGGAATTGTGGCGCATCGGCCGGCTGCAGCAGAAAATCAAAACTTTAAAAAAAGGGCTGAAGGACCTGCCTTTTTTCCCGTTTAATTCTTTGCCCTCTCAAAACCTGGCGGCTATGGCGCAGAACGATATGCTTTTGTTGATGTTGCTGGAGGTTTATCCGGATAATGCGGCCAATATCCCTGCCGATGAACTCCTGCCGTTTTTGGCCGAGGATGAACATTTGGAAAAGTATCTGGCGGACTATGTGGACTATTTGGAATCTTACAGACAGTTTCCAGAGTGTGTGGAAAAAATGGACGCTTACAATCAAAACCAAATTAAGTTTGCCACGGGAAACAGACGGGTCAATAAGCGCCTGATGGCTGCTTTGGCCGCAGGCTGCCAAAAATATGCCCGACAGCAAAAGGAACAAAAACAGATGGAATTAAACCGCGCCAAACTGGCTCAGTCCATTCGTCTCTGGCAGAATGAAAATAAAAAGAAAAAAACGGACTCTTTCCCTTTCCTGTGGGGGAAAGCAAGTGTTTGGCCGTAATGTTTTTTCAAATCCGTTATATTTTGCTATAATATAACGGTAATGCCGAGGTAGCTCAGTGGTAGAGCACTGGTCTGAAAAACCAGGTGTCGACAGTTCGATCCTGTCCCTCGGCATTTCTCTTTTATAAACGCGCCTGAAAAGGCGCGTTTTTTGTGTCATAAAATTCCCTCAGACAAGAGGAGGATTTGTAGTATGGAAAGAAGCGTATCAGAGAAGGGAAGCTATTTTTTGCAGGAACTGCGCGTCTTCTTCATCAAAGCGGTTTAAGACGGGCGAATCTATGTCCAGCACGCCCCGTGGCCTGCCGTTTTGCATCAGCGGTACCACGATTTCACTGCGCGAAGCGGCGTCGCATGCAATATGCCCCGCAAAAGCGTGTACGTCTGGTACTATCAAGATTTCCCCTTTCACGACGGCCGTGCCGCATACACCCTTGCCCAGGGGGATTTCCGCACAGGCGGGCTTGCCCTGAAAAGGCCCCAGCCGCAGCATGTCTCCTTCCAAAAAGTAAAACCCCGCCCAGTTGATATCCGGCAGGTTTTGATACAGCAGCGCGGCCAGATTGGCCGCGTTGGTTACGGACCCAAAGCGCGTTTCTGTCAGCGCGCGGGCCTGCTGCAATAAAGCGGCATACAAAGCTGTTTTATTCATAGAAACAGTATAACACATTACCCGTTTTTTTGTTGCGCAGGCTCTAAAAAAAGACATATACTTTAATGGAGTGTTAGTGAGAAAGAAGGAGGCCCCATGCCTAGAATAGAAGTGGACGCCAACCGCTGCAAGGCGTGTTATCTGTGCGTCAATACCTGCCCGAAAAAATGCCTGGGCAAGTCTAAAACCATCAGCAAGAAAGGTTATTTCCCCGCTGAAATGGTAAACCCGCAGGACTGCATCGGCTGTACGATGTGCTACATGGTGTGCCCGGACGTGGCCATTACCGTTATCAAATAATTTTAAGAGGAACAAACATGGCAGAAAAAACATTACGCAAGGGCAATGAAGCGCTGGCCGAGGGCGCCATACGCGCCGGTTGCCGTTTCTTTGCCGGATATCCCATTACCCCGCAGAACGAAGTGCCCGAATATATGGCGGCCCATATGGCCGATGCGGGCGGCGCTTTTGTGCAGGCCGAGAGCGAGGTATCGGCCATTAATATGGTGTACGGCTCCGCGGCCACCGGCACGCGGGCGATGACGTCTTCATCCTCTCCCGGGGTCAGCCTCAAACAGGAAGGTATTTCCTATCTGGCCAGCGCGGATTTGCCGTGCCTGATCGTCAATATGATGCGCGGCGGCCCGGGCTTGGGCAATATTGCCGGGGCGCAGGGGGATTATTTCCAGGCCACCCGCGGCGGCGGCAACGGGGATTACCACATTTTTGTATTTGCGCCCAACAGCGTGGAAGAACTGGGCAATTTCCCCAAAATGGCTTATGAACTGTCCGAAAAATACCGCATTCCGGCCATGATTTTGGCCGACGGCATTTTGGGCCAGATGATGGAAAGCATGAGCTTCAATTTTGACCCCATTGACCCCAAAACGCTGGGCAAGTTTGACTGGGCGCTGGACATACACAAAAACGGCGCACCGAAAAACAATGTCTTTTCTTATAAAGGCGACAATCTGTCCGCCGATGTATGGGCCCGCGCCAAACGCTACGGCCTGGTGGAACGCGACGAAGTGCGCTTTGAAGAACGCAACGCCGAAGACTGCGACGTGCTGCTGGTGGCGTACGGGCTTTCTTCCCGCGCGTGCCTGGAAGCCTTAAGCAAAGCCCATGAAAAAGGGCTGAAGCTGGGCTTGCTGCGCCCGATTACGCTGTGGCCCTTCCCGTCCAAGCGTTTAAACGAGCTGGCCGGCAAAGTCAAAGCCGTGCTGACCGTGGAGCAGAGTCTGGGCCAGCTGGTACAGGACGTACGCCTGGCCGTCAACGGCAAAGCGCCCGTGTATTTAAACGCTTATCCGTCCGGTGACATTCCGAGCGGGGACAGCATTTTAACCGCCGCCGCTTCCGCTTTAAAAGGCGAAGGCGAGGGGTTGTTTGACCTGCAAAAATACAGTGAAGGATTTGAGTGGAAAGGGGGGAGAAACAAATGACCGTGATTGCTAAAAAACCCCAAAGTTTAACCGATGTCCCCATGCACTATTGCCCGGGCTGCGGCCACGGCATTGTGCATCGCTTAATGGCTGAAGCCATTGACGAATTGGGCATTGCCGACCGCGTTATCGGCGTGGCGCCGGTGGGCTGCGCGGTATTTGCCGACAGTTACTTTGCCTGTGATATGATACAGGGCGCGCACGGGCGCGGCCCGGCCATTGCCACGGGTATCAAGCGCTCCCGCCCCGATGCCATTGTGTTTTCCTATCAGGGCGACGGCGATTTGGCCTCCATCGGCATGGCCGAAATCGTGCATGCGGCCGCGCGCAGCGAGCATATTACCGTGATTTTTATTAACAACGCCATTTACGGTATGACCGGCGGCCAAATGGCCCCCACCACGCTGGTGGGACAGGTGGCCACCACGGCCCCCAAAGGGCGCGATCCGCTGCTGCAGGGCTGGCCGATTAACGTGTGCGAAATGCTTAGCGCGCTGACGGGCGCCAAATATTTGGAGCGTGTGGCGGTGGACACGCCGCAGCATGTGATGGCGGCCAAAAAGGCCATTAAAAAGGCGTTTGAAAATCAGGTCAAAGGCGTGGGCTTTTCCATGGTGGAAGTGCTCAGCCAGTGCCCGACCAACTGGGGCGTGGACCCGCTCAAATCGCTGGAGTTTGTGCGCACCAAAATGATGACCCAGTATCCGCTGGGCGTATTTAAAGACGAGGGGGCCAACTAATGTACCAGGGAATCAGAATAGCCGGTTTCGGCGGACAGGGTGTGGTTTCCGCCGGTATTTTGCTTGCGCAGGCGGGCGTGGAAGAAAAGAAGAACGCCAGCTGGCTGCCCTCTTACGGGCCGGAAATGCGCGGCGGTACGGCCAACTGCTCGGTGGTAGTCACGGACGGGGAGGTGTTTACGCCCATCGTGTCGGCGCCGGATACGGTGATTATTATGAATGAGCCGTCCCTGCCGAAGTTTGAGCCGATGCTCAAGAAAGACGGGCTGATGATTATCAACAGTTCGCTGATTAACTCCCGCCCCGCACGCACGGATATCAAAGCCGTATGCGTGCCGTGCAATGAAATCGCACAGCAGGTCGGTTCGCCCCGCGTGGCCAATTTGGTCGCTTTGGGGGCGTTTTGCAAACTGACCGGCGCGGTGGAAGTGGAAGGCATCGTGCACGCCATGAAAAAGGTGTTCAAACGCGCCAAACCCGAAATGCTGGAGCTGAACAAAAAAGCCCTGCAGGCCGGATTTGATTATGTGAAATAAACGGTTCCCGTTTAAAAAGCCGCCTTTCGGGGCGGCTTTTTTGTATTGGAATTATATTTCGCTGGCGTCTTGGGCGTAGTAGCGTATCAAACGGCCTTCCGCGCGGGCAAATTTGGCGGATAAGTGCAGGAATAAACACGCGGGCAGCAGCACCGATAAACAGCCCAGCACCGCCATTTTTAGTCCAAACACATCGGACAAATGCCCTATCAGCGCCGGCGACAGCGCGTCCCCCAGCGCATGGATAATAAAGATATTTACCGCAAAAGCCATGGAGCGCACTTTGCGGCTGCTGAGCGCCACCAGGGCCGCACTGACGGGACCCTGCGGCAGGAAAATAAACACCATGGCGATAAAAAACGTAATCAGCGAAAAAGGCATGCGGTGGCTGACCACCCCCGCACCGGCAAACGGAATCATCAGAATAAAGCTGGCGGCAATAACCAAAAAATAAGCATAGTTTGTTTTTTTCAGCAGCCGGTCGGCTATTTTTCCGCCTAAAAAAGTGCCCAGCGCTCCCGCGGCGATGACCATGCCGCCGAACACCAGCCCCGCCCGTGCCACGTCCATATCAAAGAAACGGTGAAAATAAGTGGGCATCCAGGCGGACAGGCCGCCCAATACAAAGGTTTGCATGGCATGCGCCAGACACAAAAATAAAAACGGTTTGTTTTGCAGCAGGGCAATATATTGCCCCAGTCCGGGTTTTTTCCGGTTGTCCAAATTGCGGTGTTCGCGGTCTTTAATGCGCGTAAAAGCCAGCAGGGCCAGCACCAAGCCGGGGGCTCCCACCAGCATAAACGCCATGCGCCAGCCCCAGGAGGCGCCGATCAGCCCGCCCAGCAAATAGCCCAGCGCGCCGCCCGCAGGCAAAGCCAGCCCGAAATAGGCCAGCACGGTGGCGCGCTTGTTTTTGGGGTATTGTTCCGCCAGAAAAGGCTGTGCAATGGTGGTAAATCCGCCTTCTCCCACGCCGATAAATGCGCGCGCCCCAAGCAGGGAGGCATAGTTTTTGGCCAGGCCGCTTAAAAAGGTGGCCGCGCTCCATAAAAGCGCGCTGGCGGCTATCCAGTATTGGCGGGGGTGGCGGTCGGCAAAAAAGCCTACGACGGGGGCATAGCACATATAAACCAGCATAAAAACAGACGCCAGCGTGCCCAGCTGAAAGTCCGTCAGATGCAAATCGTTTTGTATCAGCGGAAAGACGGAAAAGAGCACCTGCCGGTCTATGTAATTAAACAGGTTTAACAAAAACAGAATCCAAAATAACCGTTTGGCGTTCATTACTTGTATTCTATAAAATATCGCAGAAGATAAGAGCCGGCCAAATATACGCGGAAATTTATATAATAAGCCAAAGAGGAGGGTGTATGAAAAAGGGATTTACGCTGATTGAACTTTTAATTGTTATGGTGGTGGTCACCATTTTGGTAACGGTGGCGCTGCCTGCTTATAAAACATCTATGGAAAAAGGCCGCGCCACGGAAGGCATTGCCAACGCCGCGGCGGTAAGCGAGGCCATGAATGCCTTTTATATCCGCAACGGAAACAGTTACGGGACGGATGAGAGCCTGAAAACTTTTGTTTTGGGAAATATAGCCGACGGCGGCGTGGCCGGCATTACGCAGAGTAAAAATTTTGATGATCCGGATATTTCTTTTTTTAATAAGGACAGAGTAAACGTTACCATGTTTCGCAAGACGGGAGCTTACAGCATTACCTATACCAGTGAATACGGACGGGTAACCGGCCGCACCTGCAGCGGTTCCACCACGGCGGGAAAGAAATACTGCAAAGCCATCGGCTTTTAGTTATTTTAAAAAGGCCCCGCTTTCCGGCGGGGCTTTTTCATGTGCTTATTTCAAATAAGAAGTTTTGTTTTGGCGCAGCGCTTCAAACAGGGTGATGGCTGCGGAAGAAGAAAGGTTTAAAGAGCGCACGGGGCCCGTCATGGGAATGGTGAACAGCCGGTCGGCATATTTTTCGTAAAAATCTTTGGGCAGACCGCAGGATTCCGCGCCGAAACATAAAAAACATCCGTCCGTAAACTGCGCGTCCCAATAGTTTTTTTGTCCCTTGGTGGACATAAAAAACAGCTGTTCACGCTCCGGCCGGTTGGCTTGCAAAAATTCTTCCCAGGTTTCATAGCGGCGGTAGTCCAAATTCGGCCAGTAGTCCAGGCCCGAGCGGCGTATTTCTTTGGAAGCGATTTTAAAGCCCAGCTTGCCCACCAGGTGCAGCCGCGTGCCGGTGGCTACGCAGGAGCGGCCGATATTGCCGGTGTTAAAGGGAATTTCGGGGTTAATCAGTACAATATTGAGCATAACTGTTTTTTCAGGTACTCCGGGGCTGTCGCTTGCGTTCCGAATGCAGAAATATCAGAAGTGTGAGATGTTTTATTGCAGCCGTGAAAGCGTTTAAATATGCTTTTTAGAAAATCTTGGAAGTGCTTTAAAAATCCCGTTTGGACGGAAGAAAAGTTTTTATGTTTGAGCGTAAGCGAGTTTAAAAACTTTCCGCCGAAACGGGATTTTTTACTTCCGATTTTCTAGCCTTTTTGCCTACTTTTTCTGCGATGAGAAAAAGTAGGCGGGGTTAGGGGCAGCGCCCCGAAAATTTACTCCTCCCACCTCAGATACAGCGGGGTCAGGATATTGGGCACTTTGTCACACGCGGGCAAAATGCGCAGCGCATAATCCTGCCGGCCGCTGTTGTAAGGCGAGAGCTGCACCTCGTAAATATACGCGTCGCCGTCTTTGCCGGTGCATGTCATGTCCACGGCGTCTTCTTTTTCAATGTCGCCCAGCGCGCCGCGGGTGCCTAGGTAGAGCTCTACCTGAATATCCTGTGGTTCCAGGCCGCCCAAAGACACGCGGGCTTTGAAATTGACTTTGTCGCCCATGAGGATAGCCTTGTCAAAAGCCGGCGTGGCGTCGGTCACGCTGACGCGGTACCAGTTGTCGGCGATTTTCTTGCGCCAGGCGGCCACCTGCGCGGCATGGTCGTTTTGGCTCAGCAGCTGGCCGAAATTATGCGCGCCGATGTAGAATTTCTCGTAATATTCCTTCACCATGCGGTTGGTGTTGAATACGGGCGCGATTTCGCGGATGGATTTTTTCATCAGCGCCAGCCACGCGGCGGAAAAGCCCTTGTCGTTTTTGGCGTAATAGGTCGGGGCGATTTCCTGTTCCAGCAGGTTGTACAAAGATTCCGCTTCCACGGCGTCGCGTTCGGCGTCGGAAGCGTATTTTTCCGCTCCGCCGATGGACCAGCCGAAATCGCACGGGCCGACTTCGTCCCACCAGCCGTCCAGAATGGACAGCATCAGCGCCCCGTTGACGGCCGCTTTCATGCCCGACGTTCCGCTGGCTTCCATGGGGCGGATGGGGTTGTTGAGCCACACGTCCACGCCCTGCACCATATAGCGGGCCACATTCATATTGTAGTCTTCAATAAAGACAACTTTGTTTTTAAAACGCGCGTCGTTTTGGGTCAGGTTGTAAATCGTTTTGATAAACTCTTTGCCCATGGTGTCGGCCGGGTGCGCTTTACCGGCGAACACGAACTGCACGGGGCGCAGCGGATTGTTGACGATTTTATCCAGCCGGTCCAAATCCTTAAACAGCAGCGTGGCGCGTTTGTAGGTGGCAAAGCGGCGCGCAAAGCCGATGGTCAGCACATCGGGCTTTAGGATTTTGCTGGCCTTGTTGACCGTCATCATGTCAAAGCCCTGGCGTTTAAGCTGGTGTTTCATGCGCCGGCGCGCCAGGTTGATAAGTTTGGTCTTGCGCTGGGCGTGCATATTCCACAGTTCTTCATCGGGGATATCGTCCACTTTTTCCCAAATTTTGGCGTCGGAAGGGTCCACTTCGCCCATTTGGTTGCCGTTGAAAAGGTATTTGCGGTACAGGTCGTTAATTTCGTGCGACACCCAGGACGCGCTGTGTATGCCGTTGGTAATGCTGCCGACGGGCACTTCGTTAATGGGCAGGCCGGGCCACAGATTATGCCACATCTCGCGGCTGACTTTGCCGTGCAGCTTGGCCACGCCGTTGGCGTAGGCGGTCAGACGCAGCGCCAGCACCGTCATGCAGAAGGTGGCGGAGTCTGCTTTCTCTTTGCCTAGCGCCAGAAAATCATCCCAGGAAATACCCATTTGCTGGGCGTAATATTCCATATATTTGCGCACGAGCATGGGGTCAAAATGTTCATTGCCGGCGATGACGGGCGTGTGCGTGGTAAAGACCGACGAAGCCCACACGATTTCCCGCGCCTGCGCAAAATTCATTTTCCGCTGCTGCATGATGTCAATAATGCGCTGAATCAGCAGGAAAGCGCTGTGCCCTTCGTTGATATGGTAAACGGTGGGGTATTTGCCCATGGCGGTTAAAGCTTTGACGCCGCCGATGCCCAGCACGATTTCCTGGCGGATGCGGTTTTCGCGGTCGCCACCGTATAATTTTTCGGTAATCAGGCGCTGGGCGGGGGTGTTTTCCTGCAGGTTGGTGTCCAGCAAGTACAAATCGGTGCGGCCCGTTTCCACGCGCCAGACGCAGGCCTTGACGGTTTCGTTAAACCCAAGCGGTACGTCCACGATGATTTCGTTGCCGTTGGCGTCCAGCACGCGTTCCACGGCCATATGTGCCCAGTCATTGTCAGGGTATTCTTCGTTTTGCCAGCCGTCGCGGTTTAAAAGCTGCTGCACATAGCCTTTTTTATAAAAAAGCCCCATGCCGATGATAGGCATGCCCAGGTCGCTGGCGGATTTCATGTGGTCGCCGGCCAGCATACCCAGACCGCCGGAATAAATGGGCAGTCCTTCCCCGATGCCGTATTCCATGGAGAAATAGGCCGTCAGCATATCCCCCTGTTCTTTTTTGTGTTCTTTATACCAGGTATGGGAATTGTTTTTATAATTGTAATAGGCTTCTTTTACCTTGTTGACCTGTTCCACAAAGGCCGTATCGCGGCTGAGCTCTTCCAGGCGTTTTTGCGGTACGCTGCCCAGCATCCATTTGGGGTTGCGGCGGGAAGCGGTCCAAAGTTTGGGGTCAATTTGCACAAACAGCAGAATGGCCGGCCAATTCCAGGTAAACCACATGTCGCTGGCCAGTTCTTCCAAAAATTTAATATTGTCGGGCAGATTGGGCTGCACGGTAAAAGAATGGATTTTCATGTATTCTCCTTAAATAAAATCGTTCCGTTTCATTATATAAAATTACGTCCGCGCACAGGCGTTTAGAGCGTGACGTGCAAAATAACGAAATACGCCACCATCAGCGCCGCGCCCAGCGGAACGGCGGCTTTGGCCCATTCCTTGCTGGTGATTTTAAGTTTGGAGGCGCAAATAATGTTGGGGATATTTCCCGGGATCAGCATGCCGCCGGAAATGATTAAGCTCATCAGCAGGAAAACCAGGTTGCGCGTGGAAATGTCCGGCGTGATTTCAATGGCGGCCAGCGTGGCATTGTCCAGAATGGCCGAAAGCATATTGATAAAATACAGCGCATTTTCGGACAGATGGGCGATAGTCTGCACGGCCAGCGGTTTGAGTCCGTCTCCCAGCAACACCAGCGCCATGACAAACAAATACACTTTGGCCGCCCGCACCACAATGCTTTTGACGGTGTGCTCTTCGCTCTGGGTGTCCTCCGCCGCGGCGTTTTCCACCTTTTTAATGCGCATGGCCAGCGCGGCCAGCACGATGTTTCCGGCCAGCACAAACCAGCCCAGGTGTTTCAGCAAAAACCAGAAATCGGCGTAATGCGGCGCGCCTTTAAGTTTGGACAACACAATCGTGCCCAGCGGCTCTCCGATGGAGGTCAGCACTGCGCCCATGCCTACGGCAAAGCAGCTGTATACCACCAGCTGCACGCGGCCTTTGCGGTCAATGGGCAGCAGCGGGATAATTTCAGACAGTATCAAAGCGGCAATAATGGCGGTAATGACGCTGGAGGTCATGCCCAGCAAAAGCACAATGGCGGCCAGGGCGGCGCGCAAACCGATGACGGACACGGTTTTGGTCGTGGCGCGCTGCAAGGCGCGGTGAAACTGTTTAAATAAAAGGCCGGCCACCAAAACGGCCAGCGTAATTTTTATGGGGTCCTGCAGGGAGGTTTTAATCAGTTCCCAGTTCCACATGTTTGTAACGGATACCGCCACGGCGCCGCAGATAAATAAAAACGCTTCCAGGTTTTCTTCCACTTTGCGTACCGTCAGAGGCAGTACCAGCACCAGCAGAATCAGCAGGCACAGCAGGCTTGTTTGAAAAACGGACAATTCCATATCTCCTCCCCATAGATCAGTTTATGGTTATATTGTATGAAATTTTGCCGCTGTAATACCGGTTGCCGGAAAATAAAAAACCGGCCGTGGCGTCATGCCGGCCGGATAAAAAATACGTCCCGTACGAGATTCGAACTCGTGATCTCCGCCTTGAGAGGGCGGCGTCCTAAACCGCTAGACGAACGGGACTGAACATATATATTTTAGCAAATTCTCTTTCTTTCGCCTAGCGGCGGGAGGACAGCCGGCCAACTGCATATATGCGGGCATGGCTGCGTAAAATGCTAAAATATACCTATATTTCCCTTTATTTAAGGAGTACATTTCCATGGAAATCGGTATCGTCGGCCTGCCCAATGTGGGCAAATCCACCCTTTTTAACGCCCTGACCTGCGCGGGTGCGGAAGCAAGCAATTATCCTTTTTGCACCATAGAGCCCAATGTGGGCATTGTGCCCATACCGGACAAGCGGCTGGACAAATTGTTTGACATGTTCAAACCGCCCAAGAAAACTGCCGCCTTTATTAAATTTGTGGATATTGCCGGCATCGTCAAGGGCGCCAGCCAGGGTGAAGGGCTGGGCAATAAATTTTTGGCCAATATCCGCGAGGTGGACGCGATTATCCATGTGGTGCGTTTGTTTGAAGACGAAAACGTGACCCATGTAATGAACTCCGTAGACCCGCTGCGCGACATTGAGGTGATTAATACCGAGCTGATGCTGGCGGACTTGGAAACGGCCGGCAAAATCTGTGACCGTCTGGGCAGCAACGCCAAAAGCGGCAAAAAAGAAGCCGTGGCCGCTTTTGAAACCATGAAGCAAATCAAAGCCGCGCTGGAGGACGGCAAGCCGGTGTCCTCTTTGCATTTGGAGCCGGAAGTGCTTAAAGAATACCAGTTCTTAACGGCCAAGCCCGTTTTGTATGTGGGCAACAATTCCGAAAAACGCAACACCGAAAACGCCGCCAAAGTGGCCGCTTACGCCAAGGAAACCGGCGCGGGCTTTGTGGAGCTGTGCGTCAAATTTGAGGCCGACATAGCCGAATTTTCCGAAGAAGAAAAAAAGGCATTTTTAGCCGAAACCGGCAATGATTATACGGGGCTGGAAAAAGTGGTGCGCGAAGGCATGAAGCTGCTAAACCTCTGCACCTATTTCACGGCCGGCAGCGAGGTGGAAGTGCGCAGCTGGTTAATCCCCGTGGGCTGCACCGCGCCGCAGGCGGCGGGCAAAATACACAGCGATTTTGAAAAAGGCTTTATCCGCGCCGACGTATACACCTTTGACGACCTGGTCAAATACGGCGATGAAAAAGCCCTGCGCGAGCACGGCCTGATCCGCTCCGAAGGCAAGGACTATATTGTAAAGGACGGCGACGTCTGCCTGTTTAAAATTAATGCCTGAACTCTGCCAACATTTCAAACAATGCGGCGGCTGCGCCATGCTGGACCTGCCTTACGGCCAGCAGCTGGAGCAAAAAACCGCGCGCGTCAAAGAGCTGCTTGAGGATTTCTGGAGCGGGGATATTCCCGTTACGCCGACGGACGAGCCGTTTTATTTCCGCAACAAGGTAGAGCTGGGCTTCTGTCATCAGCCGGTGTGGAAGGAGCCTTTTGACAAAAAAGTAAAACGCGACAAAACCGTCCCGCTGGAATTTGAACAGACTCTGGGCTTTAAACTCAAAGGCCGCTGGGACCGCGCCGTGGATATACAGCAGTGCGTGCTGTTTGACGAACATTTAATTCCGCTTTTGCAGGCTGTGCGCGCCTGGGCCAAAGCGGAAAATTTGTCCTATTATGACCACCGCCGCCATACGGGCGTGCTGCGCCATTTGATGCTGCGCACGGGCAAAAACACCGGCGAGGCCATTGCGGTGCTGTTTGTAACCGACGACGTGCCGGAGAAAAGTTTTGTATCCGCGGTGGGAAGCGTCTGGCCGCAGGCCAACATTATGCTGGCTGTCAATACGTCGCTGGCCGACACCGCCGCGCCGGAAAGCCTGCGCGTGCTGAAAGGCAGGGATTTTATCACGGAAAAAATCATTTTGTCCGCGCCGGACGGCGCCGCAGAGCGCGAAGTGGTTTTTAAACTGTCCCCGCAGTCTTTTTTCCAAACCAATACGCTGACCGCGCAAAAAATGTACAGCCGCGTGCGCGCGCTGGTCAAAGAAATTTCGCCCAAAATCATTTATGATTTATACGGCGGCGCGGGCAGTTTTTCGCTGTCCTGTGCCGATTTGTGCGAAAAAAGCCTGTGCGTGGAATCCGTCGCTCCCGCCG
>DWVB01000019.1 GCA_019120455.1 Candidatus Avelusimicrobium excrementipullorum | reverse complement strand
TGCATGCTTTCAGCCATTTGGGCTTCCGTCTGCTTAAACAACTTGGCGTTTTTATCGGCTTCAATTTGAATAATCGGGTCCCGCTCCGGCAGGCGCGGAATGTCGGCCGCTTCCACTTCGGCGGGCTTATTGGAGGCACAAGCCGCCAGCAGTGCGGCGGCCGCACACACGGACAAGCATTTTAAAATCTTCATATTTTTCTCCTTTTGGCAACAGAACTTGCAGCCAACATACTTATCCCAATTATAGCAAAAGCAGGCTCATATTTTAACAAAGGCCCGATTTGGGGCTGTTGTTAAAGTTATCCACAAAGTGTGGACAACCCTGTGGATAACCCCTGCTATACTCTACAAACAGGGTGTGAAAAAAGACTTTTTATGGTTTTTTTCCGTTTTTTCTTCCAAAAGCTGTGGATAAACGGCAAAAACTGTGGACAACTTGCCTTTTGTATAGGCAAAATACAGCTCTTTCGCCGAAAACTCCGTCGTAGAAACGCTGCCGGCCGTCCCAAAGCCCCAAAAAACACATTTTTTAAAAAACTGTTGACAAGTCCGTATTTTTTTATCTCAAAAATGCCAAAAAAGGCTTTTTTGCTTATTTTTTAAGCCTGATTTTGGCTTTAAACGTCTTTTTATCCACAAAACCGCTTATTTTGACCGTACCAGACGTTGCGCCGGAAATAGGCTTCAGTTCCCCACCGGCAGCGTCCCAGCTTAAATATGGCGGGCTCATGCGCGGGGAAAGGGGTATATAATCATATTCGCGCCCGTTTTCCAAAGTTGCTTTTACGGACAAAACGGCTTTTTCGTCCGCTGACAAAGAAATTTTGGCGGGCTGCACCTGTGCTTTGGCCTTTTTAACGGCCAAGTCTTCTTCCGGAGCCAGCAAATAATCCAAATCCAGGGCCGGCAACAGTTCCGTTCCGCCCAGTGCGGTGACAAAATCCTTGCCGTACGTCATATGCATGTCTTCCAGCGTCTGCTGCCACACGGCGGCCTGGGCCCGTTCTCCGACCAGCAAAACGCGCAGAGCAGGGTCGGCTCCGGCCAAGGATACCGGCTCCGTACCGCCGTTTAAGATAAAAGCGCGCGTAAATAAATTCTTTTTGGCCAGCAATGCGGCCAACGCTTTGGCCCCCGCCGCGCCGTCAGAAGCCACCCCGCGGAAAGCGGGCTCGTCCACTGTCGGATAATTGGTATCAATGTATGGTACCAGTTCGCGTGAAAAGAATGTGGCAATTTTATCCGTATCGGCCAGTTCCGCATCCGTAAAATTAACGCCGACCAAAATAGCTTTTCGGGTGGAGCCGTCCAGCTTCTCCTGTGCGGCCTGCGCATCGTCCGGTCCGGCCCCCAGCAAATAAATAACGGGGTATCTGCCGCGCAGCGGCACGGCGGGCTCGGGCAGGAAAACGGTCACGGTTTTATCATTGCCTACCGAGGCGGAAGGAAAGTTTAAAAATGTTTCGCGCCCGGGGTTAATTAACAGCAGCGGCTCACCGCATACGGCAAGCGTGGGAAACAGCAGAAACAGTAAAAAAAGAAGTTTTTTCATATAAGTATTGTAACAAAAAACCCCGCTCTTTACACGGCACGGCCTGGTTGCACGGGCTTAAAAGACCCGCCCCGCAGGCAGGACCGGCCCAGGGAGCGGACCCAACAAAAACCTGGGACCAAAGACCCTTGTTTTGGCGCGTTTAAACCGCTAAAGTATAATAAATCAACCGGATGCCGATTCCGATTTACCGTTTTGGAGAAACTTATGACCCAGAAAACCAATCTTCGTTTTTTACTTGCTCTAGGCAATAAAAAGGTGGTTGTCATGCAAAACGAAAACGACCTGCATATATACAGTGACAACCGCCCCTGCCGCCAGCCAGGGCTTTCCCTGCAGCGCATTTCCGAAGCCGTATCCGCCAAATAACCTCTCTTCCCGCCCGTTTGGCGGCTGGCGGACGGCGCGGGCAAATGCTATAATGATAGCATGAAAAAAATCAGCCTTTTGATGACTTTTTGCGCTCTTTTTGCGGGCGCGGCGCCGTTTTTGGCGGCCCAACAAAATTTATCGGATTTTCTGCCTCTTTTGGAAGCAAAAACGCGCACCGCGGCACAAAACCAGCAGGTGCTGAATTTATTTTCTTCTTCCGACGATCCCAACACCGTTTTTGCCGCCGGTGCCAGCCTGGTGCGCATTCCGCCCGCGCCTGCGCAGGAAGCCAAACTGCTCAATATCATTATTAAAGATGATAATGTATTAAAAAAGGTTTTTTCCGCGGTGATTCTGACCGCCATGGGCGGCGTGCATGAAGAACTGTCCCCCCTGCTGCAGGACGCCGTGGCCAGCCAGGATCACGCCGTGCGCTCCTATGCCGCCAGCGCATACACCATTTTAAACCCGCAGGCCAATACATACGCCAACGAAATCATTAATTTGTATATTTACGACCCCGCTTTTGCGCAGCGGGCGATGAATTTAATTTCTTCCGACGAAAAACAAACCCTGAAATTTCTGAAAGAAGCTTCCAAAGCCGATGACGGACAGGTGCGCGCCGCGGCGGCTCAGTGGCTGGGAAATTTGCAAAATGAAGACGCGGCCAAACAGCTGCTGAAAATGGCTAAAACGGAAACCAGCCAGCAGGCGGCTTCCGCCATTGCTTCGGCCCTGGCCAAAAACAGCCAGTGGACCCTGCAGGACGTATCCAAAGGGCTTAAAACGCGTTATACGGACCCCAAAGCCGCCACCTATGCCCTGGCGCTGGGATTTATGACCGGCAACGCCGTAGACGTTATTAAACAAGGGCTTTTGTCCGAAAATACCAATATCCGCATTAATTCCGCCCGCGCGGCGGCTTATATGGCCGGGGTGCTGTCCAGCCGCGACGCGGCGCTGTACACCAACGACAAATCCTTTGACGTATTGTTGCTTAAAGGGCTGATCCCGCAGTTAAGCGCCATGGTCAAGCGGGACAGTTCGTCCGTCAAAGTATATGCCGACAGCGCACTGAAACAAATTTCCAAACTCATGTAATATGAAAGTAAAAAAACTCCATCCGGACGCACTGTTGCCCCGCCGCGCACACCCGACGGATTCGGGCGCGGATTTGTTTGCGCTGGCGCGCACCGTCTTGCCGCCGCGCGCGGTGACGAACGTGCATACCGGCGTGGCCGTGGAACTGCCGGAAGGCACTTCGGGCATTATCTGGGGCAAAAGCTCCGTGGAAAGCAAAGGCGTAAAAGCCATGGCGGGGCTGGTGGACGCGCCGTACCGCGGCGAGCTGATTGTATGTATGTACAATTTAAACGATACGGAATTTGTATTTGAAAAAGGCCAAAAAGTGGCCCAGCTGGTTGTCCTGCCTACCCTGTACCCCGATTTTGAAGAAGCCGAAGAACTCTCTGACACGGCCCGCGGCGCGGGCGGCTTTGGCAGTACGGGCAATAAGTAGAAACATTTCACTTCCTATAAATGAAACGCCCCGGGCTTACACCCGGGGTTTATTGTAGGTAGCAATCACAAAAAACCCCCGCTCTTGCGAGCGGGGGAAAGCCATCACTTCATATAAGCATTCGTGTCTGCTTTAAACCTACGATTACAGTCTAACTGGTCTCCATTAGTCGGTTTCAGATTATCCGGACCATATTGACACAAAGCATTAATATAGTCTTTTACGTCCTCATAATCCATCGTACCGCTCAGACCGCAAGAACCGTCAGACTGGAAGATATCTTTATAGGCCTCATGATATTTTCTCCGGTTATACGAATCCATAGAATCAGTCGGCCCAATTCTGCCCCAGTCAGCTTGCCAGCTCGTATATCTGGTAAAACCGACAGCATCGGCAATCGCTTTTAACGGAGCTCCTTTCCACGGTCCACCTTGCAACTGGGACACAAACGGCTGACGGTCATTTTGATCAGGGATCTGATCTCCCAATCTGGCATGGTTCCAATTGTAATGACCGTAATGATACGCTTTATTATTGTTCACTTCTTTCCCGCTTGCACAGCCATAGAAACGATAATCTATCGTATCTTTGCCGTTGACTCTTTTCATCAAAGCAGGGAAGAAAGACGAATCCGGTCCCATATATGCGGCAAACGCACCAAACATATTATTACCGTTACTTCCATCCTTGGATGCCGCGCCAATGGTCTTACCTAACATACATACCGCGTTGAGCGGAATATCGGTTTGGACAATGGCCATTGCATCCAACAAGTTAGCCACGGTTACATGGTCCGGCGTATAAAACAAGGCACTGTTGTTATCTTTGTTCGTCTGATTATACATCGCCTGTGCTTTATCCAGCAACGCCTTGGTTTCATTATCCACCGCTTTTAATTCGACTGTGGATATTCCTTTCAAAGAATCACAAACGCCGTACAGCTTGGTAGCCTGATTGGAGCTGCCCTCTTTACGAATAGAGGGAGACAGCAAGTCTACCTTCACAGACGGGATGGAACCCACGTACTCAAAGAAACCTACGGGCGTTGGCGTTACATTTTGTCGGCCGCAGTTAGGATCTGTTTTTAACCAGTCGGACCAGGTCCCGTCCTGCTTGCAATGACGCAACAATTCACAGCCATCCGCATCCGTATTAGTTTCTTCCGCACCAGGCTCACATTTTCCCGGCTCCTCTAGTTGGTTGATTGGAGGCTCACCGGCTCCGTATACTTCTTCATCCATAGACTGTTTATGTTGGAACTCAGCTCTCCATTTGGCCGTAATATTGCCATTCTTCACCACTTTCGCCAAAGCCTCAATTTGAGCACCTTGCGGAGTGAACCGATACGAAGCTACGGAAGAAGCCGTTCCAGTACTGATAGCAACCCGTTCCGGCGTCAAGTTAGTCAGACCGGCTTCCGGAATGTCCAGCGTGACCTTAATGCCTCCGGCATTCTGTCCATGCACGGCAGGATCAAAGGTCAGGTCCGCTTCTATGGCATTTAAGGTATCAATCGCCCTGGCCTGAATGCGGAAGGTGGAAAATGCACAATAACCGCGAATAGCATCTTCTTTTCCGCCATTTGCCAACGCCGAACGCGTCTTACCATCCGCCCCCACGTATCCGTCGGCAAAATTACGGTCATTGTCTTTGAAATTAGTTGTATCTTTAGAAGAATTTCCTCTGTGCAGAACATAGTATTCTTCAAAGTCAACATATTTCAAAGGCAATTCATCCACCGGCATTCCGCGCACTTTGACCGTTTTGCCTTTTGCATTGATTGCTTTCGTCACATTGGCGCCTTTGGACATTTTATGCTTAAAAGCATAACCTTCTATGAAATACAGGTGCAGTGCGCCGAAAGCTCTTTCACCGGAAACAACCTGGCCGGTTTCATCTTTTAACTGTAAGGCATCCAGCATGGTCATGGTCTTGGTTTTGAAGTTATCCCAATCCAAGATACCGCCTTCCGCCACATAAATAACGCAGGAATCATTTACATCGTCGCGGACTAATCCTTCCGTCAGCATATTCTTGCTAACTGTATTCTCGCCTTCTCCCGCGACATAAGTATGTGTCTGCGTATTCTTGCTGGCAGTACGCTGTGCATCTTCACTCCAGCCAGCCAGCGGAATGCTGTCCAAAGCTCCGGCATTCTTGCGGTTGACGTTACGGTTTCCGCCGCCGCACAGGTAGTGTGTGCCGTTATTGTCAAAAGGCACATAGTTTTTGGCAATAATGGCGTGATACTGATGCCATTTATTGGCCTCGCCTTGTGTCTGCAACGAGAAGTTGTGCGTGGTGTCCAAGGCCTCACACTGGAAACGGTCTTCCAACTTAGCCTTGCCGCTGTTACGACCGCCGCCAAAAGTACCGCCCATACAATACAAGCGTTTACCAAAGAAGCCCAAATCACCACCGCCGCCTTTCTCAGATACCCATTCTATGGCACCATATTGCTGGTTTTCATTTCCGGCCATAGATTCGCACCACTTCTTTAAGTCTCCCGCTATCGGAGCAGTGGGATAGGCATTTTTAACCTCCTGAATGGATGTATAAACTACTTTGTTAATTTTACACCCACCCGGCTGATAACTGTCACCTCTGGTACCCCACATGGAGCCCATAGAGCAATCGTCCTCACCCGTTAAAAGACAGCAGGTCAGCCCTTTGCCAAATTCTGCGGCTACTTCAGCCAAAGCTTTGATCAGTGGCTCCACCAGGTTTTTTCTCCACAGGAAGTATTTCCACCTCCAGGCTTCTTGGGAGCGTTCTTTCATCATGTCCCACCACCAGGGGGTAATGCCTTTGTAGTCCAGGGTGTGGTTAATCTGCGCACCGCCGCCCGGCGTGCCAAAAGCACCGCTGCCGAGCCCGCCGCCGCGCACGCCGCCCGCACGGACGGGATCAAACATAGCGTCAGCCAAAGCCTGCAGGGCGTTGGATTTGCCCATGGCGTCACGCGAAGCGCGCGCCTGCGCCGCGCCGCCCTGCCCGAAATAGGAACGGGACGGGCTGTCCGCCGCGCGAAGGGGCTGCAAAGACACCGGTTTAATGCCCTGGCGCGGGCCGCCGGACGAATCCTGCCGCGCCGCCGCTTTGAGGTTTGCACCGCCGAAACGGCCGATACTGCCGCCGCCGCCGCGCAGGTTCAAAGAAGCGGAACCCAGTTCATTAATTTTAGTAGGGGTGCGCTGGAAAGCCGCGCGCGTAGCCGCGGGCGCATACGAACGCGCCGGAGCGGACGGGGTGGAATTCCAGTTGTCATCCAAGCCGTCCTGCACGCGCCAGTCCACCACTTCGCTGTCATCTGCGGCAGGTTCTTCATCGCTGCCCCAGCCTTTAATCAGGTCAAACGAATCGCGCCCGGTATATTGCGCGATTTGACCGGTCGGATCCTCCACGCTGGGGTCAAAGCCGAAGCGTTCGGGATCAAAAATAGTATCCTCCGAACCCGGGGGAACCAACATCCCTCCGTCTTCAATGTTTCCGCTGTATTTATACAGGAACGGAAGCATCAGCAAAGCGGCCGCCGCGGCCACGAAAAAGGGAGCGTCACGCTTGGTACGCTCAAAAATAGTCTTTTTCGGTTTGCCGTTGGCGCCGATTTTGGAGGACGCACGTTTAGAGAAGGGATTAAAAGCAGGCTTGCTGTTTTTAATCTTATCGCTGAACGTGAACGAATCCTTCTTATTCTCAGCCATAACAGCCTCCATTGAGGTTACACTTCTGCCGGCATTGCGTCGCCGGATACTGCCTGGGTCTTAACGGCCGCCCGGGCGCGTCAAGACCGTGTACTGCCACTACTCAAATTTGCTGGTGGGAAAGAAATCGTTTCCGCCGGCTTCTTCCCCGTCTACGGACAGGTTGAAACTGTCCCTTACTTCATAGTCTATATCCGCTGACGCTTCCGCCAGCTGTTCATCGCGCAGGGCCTTGTCTTCATCAGATAAATTTTCATATCCCGCGCATATTTCATTATACGAACTTTCATAGCTGTCCAACCGCGCCGTTTCGCACCGGCCGGAAGTAACATTGGCCCCGCAAAACGTTTTCATATTATTATATACGTCGTTTACTTCGTTGCAGTTGGTCTTAATACTTTTCAAATTGGCGCTCCACGTTTGCATATCGTCGCCGCAGCTTTTGGGCACATTACGCAAGGCCAATATCAGCGATTTCGCCTCCGACAGTTTAGGCTGTATGGTGTCATTGGCGGTGCCGGATATTCTGTTACATTCTTCTTCTTTAAGCAACATTTTATTGGCGGTGTCAAAACTGGCCAGCAGCTCCCCGCTGGAAATCATTACACCCGAAGTCTGACCGGAAGAGTCATACACCTTTTTAGGCATTTCCATCGCCATATATCCGGCCGAGGCCAGCTGCTTTTTGAGCATGGCCTGCGGCGCTTTTTCCGCCGCCATGGACATCAGCCAAATGGTGGCCAAATCCCGCCGCGGCTTTGCCCCCGCCGTCAGGCTGCCGCCCAAATTGCTCAAAGGAGCGTTTATCTCCGCCGCCTCACGCAAAGCGTCGGCCATTTTGGAATTGCTGAGCAAAGAGGCCTTATCCACCGCCACTCCCAGCCAGTCCACGGCCGCCGCCCCCCAAATATTAGCCGACGGCAAAAGCAGGGCCGTATCCGAAGAGCCTTTTATCTGCCCTCTTTCCGCCATGGCGCGCGCGGCGGCGTCCGCATCCGCGCCGAAATATACGTCCTGCGCGGCCTGCTGGGCCGCGGCGCGGCGGGCTTCTTCACTCCAGCCGTTAACGGGGCGGTTCATCGCCGCAGCGTTTTCATCCGTACCGCCGTAAACGCCGTACAAACCGTCCGCGGGCAATCCCTGCGCCCGTCTGGCCGCATTGACCGCCCGCAAATCAAACAATCCCGATGCGGGGCCGGAAGCGTTAAACGCCTGCTGCATCTGTCTGTCAAAGAGCGATATTTCACCGCCGTCACCGGACCAGCTTCCCGGCCGGGAACGACGCTCACTGTCAGTTGCCCAGGACAGAAGCGTACGGAAAAAACTCATTGCCCCTGTTTCCTGGGTGCTGAAACCCATCAGCCACGACACATTACGCAATACCGGTATACGGCCTACCGGTACTATAAATATAACGGAAAACAGGAAAAAAACAAGGGCCAAAAGGGCCAGGGTCCGCTTGCGGCCCAGGCCTTTTTTCTGCTGTTTGGACGCGGCAGCGGCGGGGAGGGGTTTGCGCTCCTCCCCCACCGCCGGTAAATCCGCCGCAAACGGTTTGTTTTCTTCCCGTTTCATAATTTACTCCCTGGCACCCTCTGCGGGCGAAAGGTATTTATTGCACCACTCTCCCGTCCGCTCCGATAATGCGCCCCTGGTTGAACTCCCGCTCCAGGCGTTGCTGCTGCATGGTGCGCTCCCACTGCTGGTGACGCTCCAGGCGCTGTTGCGCCACACGCTGGTGGGCTTTGAGGTATTCCAATTCGCGCTGGGCCTGTTTATTCTCTGCGGAAAAGTGCAGATATGTTAATATATACACAATAACCAACAGCCATAAAAATGCACCCACCGCTATTGTTTTTAACTTTTTATCAATGTTCGCCATATCTTTCCTCAGTCATTCTTCAGGCTGCTGTCGTCTTCACTGCCAAAGGCACTCTTAAAAGTTTCAGGAGCCGTACTAATTGCCTGACCCATAAGCGTACCGAATATGGCGGAAGAGATCATAGACATGCCCATGTTTTTGAATAAAAACGTACTCACCTTTCCCAGCCACGCATTTGTGTTGTTTATCCATGCCAACACCAGGCCGGCGGCCATGACTGCACTGCCGATAAGTGAAGCAACAGACCACCCGTCAGCTCCATATTTGTCTATATACTTGGCGGCATCTACCGTAAAAGCAATAATAGCTGCTCCCAAAATAGCCGTTACGGCAATAGCGGCCACCATGCCCCAAGGGCCTTCACTTTTCATTGACTGAATGGTCATCATTCCCATAAATACCGTGGGAATCAGGGCAATCAACATTTTGCTCAGACGGCTTCTGTGGTTTTTTCTTTCCTGTTCCGAGGTGTCCACTTCGTCCGCTGCGGCGGCCACGCCTCTTTCACGGCGGTTCATATCATCTTCAAAACTCGTATCCGCCGTGCCCTGGAATTCATTAAGATTCTCCCCTTCCACCGTAATGCCGCCGGACAAACGTTCCCGCGCCATAAACGGGCTGGTGCCTTCGTTTGCGGAGCGATTGGCATTGGCGGCCACCTTGGAAGAAGCCAAAGCCATATCGCGCAGGCTTTCCCCTTCTTGGGAGCGGGCCCCCATGGCGGAACGGCCAAAACGGCTGCCGGCCACAAATTCCGTCGCGCCGCCGGCCGCACCGCGGATATTGCCATTAGAAGCAATCAAGGTGCTGCCTTTGGGCATAGCTCCGCTTAAAGCATAAGAGGAAGAAGAACGCAAGCGTGCGGCGGCTTCCGCCGTGGCATTACCTGCCGCGGAGGAGCGAGTGTTGCCGCCGAAACCACCAGCAGAAGACGACCCTAAATTGCTGCCCGACGCCCGTGCAATAGAAGCACGCTGCAGGCCGCCGGCGGGTTCTTCGCCCAGTTTATTAATTTTGGTCTGTCCACCCTGCGCTGCGGCAGCCGCGGCGGCTCCAACGGCCGCACCGTCTGTACCCGCGGCATTCCCCGTTAAAGGTTTGCCGTCAGGTCCCAGTTCCACAGCGGCGTTGGCGCCCATACCCAGGCCGCCTTCTCCCGCGCCCAAAGCGCTGCCGCGAACGGAAAAAGAATTCATGGCCCCCTGCAGGGCGGAAACATCCGCATCCCCCGCATCAAATATGGTGCCTTCCTGCGCGGCTCTTTCTTCGGCGCTGGCAAACTGGACATTACCCAGGGCAAAGTTCATGGTATTATCCTCAGGCAAAATACCTCCGGAAGTCAGCACTTCGCTGAAAGAGCGCACACGCGCTTCCTGGGCGGCGGGACTGCTGGTGGCATAATTGTAAACATTTACACCCACCAGACCCGCGGTCAGGGCTACGCCTGCCATTTTACCTGCGCTGATACTGACAGCGCCGATACGGCTTTTCAAAAATTTAAAGATATTCATAAGGCCTCCCAACCGTCGTATTATTTCTTTTACTTGCTCTCACGGCCGAACACATGGTCGCCTTCTTTGCCGAATTCGCCGTTATACATCGCAGTCAGAGAAGCAATCGTTCCGCCCCAGCCGCGATTATATATTTTTTTTATCACCACATTGGCATCCTCGGCCAAATTTCCCCGGGTATCTGTTTGAAAATAATTCGTTTCTCCCCACGTTTCTTCAAACTCTTTTACTTTATCCCGAGCATTATTACGCAATTTCCAGGCCCAGGCTTGACAGATAAAAGGTAAGAACCCGCAGGAAGCGGCCAGTTTGTTACGATAACTTTTTATATCTTTTGACAATTGTTCTTTAGCTTCCTCATAAGTTATTACGTCTTCCTGCACACCGGTACCGGCGGAACCCAAAGCGCTCAATGCATCATCAGAAGAAAAATCAGAGGAGCTGGCACTGCCCGTGGTCAGCGTTTCGCCATCCAGCTGAATGCCGCCGGACAAACGTTCCCCCGACATAAATATACGGGTTCCTTCGTTGGCGGAGCGGTCCCTGTTTTGGGTAATATCGGCAGACTGCTTTTGCAAAGAGGCTACATAATCTATGCCGTCACCGCCGTCCCAGCGCAAAGCACGGCCGAAACCGCTGGTAGAGCGGCGGCTTCCCTGCAGCGTTTCCATCGGCCCGCGCGCACCCGCCGCACCGGCAATCTGCGCACCGCCGAGCGTGCCGGAAGCGCTGGCTCCGCCTTCCCGGCCAGTCCCCGCCTGCAAGGGCGTGGAGTTCAAATTACTGCCCGAAGCACGGGCCATCCCATCGGCCATACCCCAACGTCCGCCGTTCTGCCCCTGCGCCGCAGCCTGTGCCGCGGCCTGGGCCACATTGCCCGCAGCGGCCTGTCCGGCAGCCGCGGCCGCTTCCTGCTGGGCGGCCAGAGCCGCCTGCATGGCCGCCATTTGCTGCTGCACGCCTTCCAAACCGCCGCCCATGTTCATTCCCAGTTCATTGGCGGCATTGGCGCCCATGCCCAATCCTCCGGAAGCGCCGTCCATTTTAAACGCCTGTATCTGCTGTTCCTGCTGTACAAAAGCAGGGCTGTCAGCATCCGTTTCTCCGGCGCGGACGGCGTCGGCCTGCATCAGCTGCATATCATGGGACATTTTAGCGCGCAAACCGGACTGCACCTCTCCCCCCACGCCGTAATTGCCGGACGCATACGCTCCCGTCGTTCCCCCCGCCACAAACACCACTTCCTGGTCATCGGAAGAGGAAAAAACCGTATTCAGCGCAGGCTCGGAAGAGGAGCCCATCATCTGCCAGGCGGCAATACCGGCCACGCCGACCGCCGCCGACAGCCCCACCGCCTGCATGGCGGAAAGGGCCATTTTGCCCGTCTTGCTTTTAAATAAATTTATGAGTTTCATTTTTCTTCTCCCTCATCCAACATCTTTAACAAACGCTTTCTTTCCTCGTCTGTAAACTCTTTTTGATTGTTGGAACCCAAATCCACGTTTCCAGGTTTTACCTTAGACATGGCCTGGAAAGCCGCAAGGTCATAAGTGTGACTATTCTTCTCATACATCATATTTTTTGCGGTCCTATTCATCTGATACTTGCCCCACGAAGAAAGTTTTCCCAAGTTCGTCTCTCCCGCAGTAAATGTTGAATCAGTATACGTACCGGAAACAAACTTCTGTCCCTCCATCCTTCCGATATACTCCCCTTTTCCATTTTTTACCAATGTCATTCCATTAGTCGTCTCAAACTGGACTTTTCCCGTCATCTGTTGGGGGGCATGCCTTCCCGCCAGGTAAGTACGCTCTATATCATTCCCCGTGATTGTCCGATTGTTTTTTGTAAATGTCAACGCGGCTTCTTCAGACAGATTTCTGGTAGTAGTGGACGTGGTAGTAATAGACTGTCCATTTTCCCCCACCGTGGTTCGTGTAGTAGTCGTATTCAGCAATAAGTCTCCACTGGAATCTCTGCTATATACTGGTTGCACTACACTCCCATCCGCCATAGTCTGTGCAGGAGGGGTATACGTATCAGCACCACTGGCAAAGGTTTCCATAGCTGTATTAAAATCAGCATTATTCGTGGTATTGGAGAAATTCTCATTCATATCCTTCACCTGCCCCTGCCATGCAATTTCTTTTGCATCTTGCCCCGCCTGAGCCCGCTCCATTGCTCCTTGGGCGGCATTCATGCCCATGGATACCAAGCCCTGCGCCAACTGCTTGGCTATATCCTGCAACATGGTTTGCCACCATTCCTGCTCTTCTTCTTCCTGGGCCGTATCTTCCGCCTCTTGCTGGGCATCTTTTAAAGCGTCATCAAACAGACCGGGGTCCACACTGCTGATAGGGGCGTTGGTATCCAGGTTCAAGCCGGCCGCTTTGGACAGGTCCACCGCGCCGCTGTCGCTTAAAAAGGCGTCACTGCCTTTAATATTGCCGCCCATCATGGCTTTTTTGGCATTGACCAGGCGGTTGTCTTTCTGTCCCGCCGCCGCACGGCTGCCCACGGCCGTCTGGAACAAAGCCTGGCGCGCATTGCCGCTGCCGCGCCCCTGCTGGGCGTTAAACACATCCTGCCCTTTATCTTGGCTGCGGAAATTGGAAAAATCACCTGACGGTCCGAACGTGCCGCTTACGCCCGAGCCGCTGGCGCCTTTAAGGCTGGCGCTGTTTAACGTCCCCACCTGGGTGGGCGTGACAGGGCCGGAAGAACCGCCGCCGTAATACCGCCCGGGCACATATTCTGAAGCTTCTGATGTGACGGAAGTGTCCAGCTGGGCGGCCGCTTCTTCGGCATCTTCGGCCTGGCGGGCTTCTTTTTCGGCTTTGCTGTAAAGGCCGGAGGCGTTGGTATTTTGCATATCGGGGTATTTGGAAGCCAGCAGGTATTGCTCGGCTTCATCGGAAGAAAAAGGCATATTGGCCAAATCATAACCACGGGTTTCAAAAGCGGCGAAATCTTCTTCGCTGCCGCCGCCCACCACGGAGCCCAGCGTAATCAGCGCCACCAGCGCCACTACGGCCACGGCGCCCCAGGTATAGGCTTGCTTGCGGTCCATTTTATTGAGCTTGGCCCAAGTTTTGCCCAATGCGGCAAACGGAGCGGGCTTGGCATTTTTCGCATCCGTTTTGGCTCCTGCCGCTGCGGCGGCGGGCTTTTTTTCGTCATTATTCTGTTTGCCCGCAAACACTTTCTTTTTATTAAACAGGTTAAACATAACGCCACCCCTTTACATATATATAAAAATTCACTCTTGCTGACCCGCAAAACAAACTGTTTTGCGCTCAAACACAGAGTTTAAATTCCGCGCACACTGGGTGCTACTACCAGTATAAACGGTTTTTACGCATTTGTCAAGGGGAAAATTTATCCCCCGTCAAACACGGTTTATCCGCCCGGGCGCACATACGGCAGCACGCGCTCGTTGGGGCCCACATATTTGATAACCTGCAGCTGGCCGCCCGTTTCGCACAAAAATTCAAACCCTTTCAGACACGTTACATCATTGTCGCAAATTTGCAGTTTGTCATAATCGCACAAAAATTTGATGCGCGGCGGGCGGGTGTTGACCGTCAGCGTCACGCGCGTCCAGGTACCGGAAGTGTTGATATCCAGTTTTACGTTGCGCAGACTTAAAAAACGGCGCATGCCGGCATTGTTAAAACCCAGATACTCTTCCACTTTTTTCTGAATGTCTTTGGCCAGGAAACGGCGGTCCCAGCGCTGCAGGTAATCCGTAGTATGGCTTTGCAGCTGATAACGCCGCGCGGCGTAAAAACCGGCAATTTCCATTTTTTGCGACAGTACCAGCAGCCCGAAAATTTTAATAATAAACAAAATAAAAATCACCAGCACGGGGAACAGCAATACCGTTTCCGTGGTGGCCTGGCCTTTGCGGGAAATGAAAAATTTTCTCATGGGCCCACCTTCACGCTGTATTTGGAAATCGGATTCGGCCAGACGCAGTTGTTGTTGGAGCGCGGACAGCTGACCGACACCGTATTGCGCACATATGGTTTATAACGCTGCGTCACATTAATATTGAAACGGTTGGCCGGAAGCGTATATTTTTGTTTAAGCGTAATGCCGCGGGCCAGCTGGCGCAGTTTGGAACGGCTGGAGCCGTCCAAATACGCAAACTGGAACAGCTTTTCGTCGGCGATTTGAGAATTTTTAAAATCAATGGCGTATGCGCCGGAATGGCGGGTGGAACCCTGGAAGTCCGCCGTCACGTAAAATTTAAGCTGCTTATAAGGCACTTCAAAGGGTTTGGTTTCCAGCACAAACCGGTCCAGCGTAGACGCGGCCTCCCGCCCGCATTCGGATTTGCGGCAGCTGCGCGTATTTAAATAATAGCTCTGGCGGAACATGCGGGAATCTTTTACCGTATCGTCATATACATAGGTCTGGGACGCATAAATAGAACCCGTACGGATATAAATGGTGGCATAGTCCTGAATACGCTGAAGCCCGACAGTGGTTGCACCGAAGAAATAATTATCCGCTATGTCCTTATCCGTAATGACATATACCCCGCCGCCGCTGCTTCCGCCGCCTTCCTCATCATCCGTATCTTCTTCGTCAAACGAATCCTGCGGCTCTTCTTTAAACCAACCGGAGCGCTTATTGCCATAGTATCTAAAATCCCAGTTATCCGACTGCGGAGAAGGCGCGGGATTGGCTATGGCTCCGTTTGGTCCCAAATCATGATTGGGGCCTATCGCCGGAAAAGCCCCCGCCTTATAGAAAACATCAAATATCGTATATTCGCTGTCATCTCCTGAGGTCTCCTTGGGGGGCAAGATGTCAGTCAGGGTTTTCATCACACGGTAGGGCAACGGGCCGTTCACCTGCGCCACGGCGTTTAAATAACCGCTGGTGGTGGACATTTGCGAATAGGCCCCGTTGTCCAGCGCGAACTGTTCGCGCACTTTGCTCATGGATAATTTGGAAGTCTCAAACAACAGGTAAATAAGCAGCATGAAAATAGGCGCAAGCATCACCGCGGGCAGCAAGACCTGCGCCCGCCGGCTGCCAAGCGTATGTTTTATCATGCCGGATATTTTCGTCATATTTTTATTGGGTCAGCAGCTGGCCCACAAACATAAAGAACCAGCGCACGATATCCTTATGAAACGCGGTAATAAAAGCGGACAGTATGACCATGATGCTGCCCAGCATCAGGACATATTCAATAGACGCCTGGCCGCGCCGGTTTTGCCGCGCGCGGCAAAAAGCCGCTTTTATTTTCCGCATATTACCTATTCTTCGTCTTCAAATTTCGTCCCTTCCGAAGAGATGAGTCCTTTTTCTATGGCTTTGACCACCGCCTCGGTGCGGCTGCTGACGCCCAGCTTATGGAAAGCGCTGTTCAAATGATTCTTAATGGTTTTGACGCTGCAGCCCAGTTCTTTGGCCAGCTCTTTATTGCTCATGCCTTTGCCCAGTAAATCCATCACCTTAATTTCCGTTTTGGTCAGCGTAGCCTGGCTGGGCATGCCGCCTTCACCCATGCGGCGCAGTCCGTGCAGCAGCTTGCCCATCAGCTGCTGGGGAATCATCAACCCTTCAGCGGTAAAAGTTTTAATAGAGTTGACCAGTTCCGCCGCCGGCAGCATTTTGGACAAATAACCGTTGGCCCCCGCCTGAATGGCGTCCAGTACATGAGCCTCGTCCTCAAAAGAAGAAAGCATCAGCACATTCACTTCCGGCACGGAAGCGCGGATTTGTTTGGTGGCGGAAATACCGTCCAGCTTGGGCAGCTTGATATCCATCAGCACCACGTCCGGTTTTAATTTTTTGGCCAAGGCCACGGCCTGCGGGCCGTCGGCCGCTTCGCCGACCACTTCAATCCATTTTTCACCGCTGAGCACGTCCCGAATACCTTCGCGGAAAAGCGTCTGGTCATCGGCGATAAGCACTGTTACTTTTTTCTTTTTGTTCATGTATTCGCTCCGTCCTGCGTAAAATTAATTGCCGTTTACCGGCAAAGTAAAATTAAATGACGCGCCTTTTCCCAATCCCTGGCTTTGCGCCCAAATGCGTCCGCCGTGATTGGTCACAATATCTTTGGCAATGGACAGCCCCAGCCCCAGACGGCCCACGCGGCTTTTGTCCCCCACCTGCGTAAAGCTGGTAAACAGGGACGGCGCCACCGCGGGATCAATACCGTCGCCGGAGTCCGTTACCGACACTTTAGCATTTTTTTCGTCCAGTTTGCTTACGGTTACGTCAATATGGCCGTTGTCGGGCGTATGACGCACGGCATTTTCCAAAATATTGGAAATGACCTGACGGATACGTTTTTCGTCGGCAAACACCGGTATTTCCCCCACGCTCTGAAAAGTAACGGCAATGCCGCGTTTGGCGGCTTTGTCTTTAAAAATTTCGGCGGTTTTTTTCAAGCTGGCCGTCAGTTCAAAGTTGGCTTTTTCAATACGCAGCTTGCCTTTTTCAATGGCGGCCCAGTCCACCAAATCTTTAATCAGATGTTCTATCTGCCCGATGCTTTCGTCCATATAAGACATTTTTTTAGCCTGTTCCGCATCCGGCGTCAGTTTCTTTTTGAGCATATCAAAGCTCATTTTAAGCGTCATCAGCGAATTGGACAGGTCGTGCGACACAATGGAGAAAAATTTGGACTTCATGTTGTTCAGCCGGTCCAAATCCGCATTCTGCGCTTTTAACTGCGCCAGTAATTCTTTGTTGCTCTGTTCCAGGAAATACTTGTCCAGCGCGCGGTTGATGGTACGCTTTAAATAATCAAAATCCACGGGCTTGATTAAAAAGTCATACACGGATTCCTTCATCGCTTCCATAATGGAATTAAGCGACGCATACGCCGTAATCATCAAAATCTGGCTGTCCTGGTTAAACGCGCGGATTTTGCGGATTAAATCCAGCCCCGTTTCATCCGGCAGGTTGTAATCCATTAAAATCACGTTAAAAAATTCCGAGGCCACCAGGTCCAAACACTCTTTGCCGTCGCCGGCCTGATATACTTTATATCCTTCTATCTCCAGCAAATCGGCCAGCGTTTCGCGCAGGTTATTGTCGTCATCCACGACTAAAATTTTTACTTGTTTATCCATATTTTGTATCTCCGGTTTTGCGGTAAATCCGCAAATAAATGGCAAATACGCTTCCCTTTCCTTCCGCGCTGCGGATAAATAATTTCCCTTTATGGCGGTTTACGGCTTTGCGCACCACGGCAAGGCCCAGGCCCGTGCCGCGGGCTTTGGTGGTGAAGAAAGGAGAAAAGATTTTTTCTTTCAGTTCATCGGAAATCCCGGGCCCCTCGTCGGCAATGTAAATGCAGACGAGCGTTTTGCCCACCCTGCTTCCGACGGTGACGGTGCCCTTCCCCTGCATAGCCTCACAGGCATTGGAAAGAATATTGCGCAGGGCCTGTTTCATTTCTTCAGTATCTATTTTTAAACGGGCGCTTTCCGGATCCAAATCTTCTTTTATCCGAATATCACACGGCACGGGGAAAGAAAGCACGATTTCATGCAGATAGCTGTTTAAATCTATCACGCTTAAAATCATATCGCGGCTGCGCGCAAAGCCAAGCACTTCGCTGATGATGCTGTTGGCTTGTTTGATTTCCGACTCAATAATAGAAAACTGTTTAATGAGCTTGGGATTGGAAGGGGGCTCTATGGTTTTAATTAAGCGGGTGGCATTGCTGATAACGGCCAGCGGATTTCTGATTTCATGGCTGATAATGGAGGCCATTTGCCCGATAGCGGCCAAACGTTCCGTTTTAACCAGTTCGTCCGTGGCGGCTTTCAGTTCTGCCGTGCGCTGCTGCACGCGCAGCTCCAGCTCGCTGTTCATGGCGGACAGCTCTTTCTGGGCACTTAATATCGCATTTTTACGCTCGCGCAGCACCACGGCCATATGCAAAAATACCCGCGCCAGCTGCCCGATTTCATTGTCCGGAATAATCAAATCTTTTTCCGTGGGCATATAGTCGTCCTCCCGCTCCAGCTTCACGGCTGCCTCCTGCAGACGCTGCACGGGGCGGACAATAGGAATGATGACCAGATAAGCCACCAGCACCACAAACGCCGCCATCACCAGCAAGAGGGCCGTCACGTCCCAGATAGAGTGGAAGGTGCTTTCCAAAAATAGTTTATGAATCATGTCCGCCGGTTGGCGCACATAGACGGTCCAATTCAGCACGGGCACCGTGGCCTGGCTGACCAGTAACGGCGTACCGCGGCTGTTTGTAATGCGTCCGCCCGTTCGTCCGTCCAGTTCCGGCCCCCAGCGGCGCACTTCATAACGCAGCGGATCGTCTTGCTTTAAGGCCAGTCCCCCCGCCGCACCGGAATAAGAAATCAAGGCGCCGTCGGCACTGACCACTGCCACAAACATATCCTGCGGGTATGCTTTTTCCAGCGCCAGCCCTAAACTGTCCAAATCCATTTCCGCCACCAAAACGCCGATAACTTCTTTGTCCGTGCGGTGTTCCCGCAACGGGAAAGCCATCATGGCATACAGGTGTCCGTTATCACGGTTAATGGAGCCGACATATTCTTTGCCGTTATCCACACAGGTACGCAAAATAGTGCCCAGTTCCAGTGCATAACTGAAACGGCTGTTGTCATCGCTGGAATAAAATAACAGGCGGCCGTTTGGATTTAAAACGGAAATATGCGTAATTTCGGGGTTTTTCTCACGCAAGTAATCAATATCTTCTTTATTAATGAAAGGGTGTCCGCCAAAATCGGTGTGCAAATCCGCAAAGACTGAAAAAAACTGCGCTTTACGGCTGACTTCTTCGGACAGCAGGGTGGCTATTTGTGATACGACCGTGCGCTGTTTATCCAGCATTTCATTTTCCAGCACACGGCTGTCCACACTCAGCACATGCCAGCCTATCAGCACTACCGGCACCACCGATACAATGCTTAAGGCCAGAATCGCTTTGGAAAATAAAGTGCCTGTTTTTTTCTTCACGCTGTCCTCTGCGCCGTCTGCCGACGCCTATTCCAAAAAAGGGGGGCCGGAAATTCCAAGCCCCCTCCGGTTTCTATGTATTTCAAAACCTTTTTAGCAGCTGCCGGCCGGAGCCGCGGCTCCGCCCTGCTGGGCCAGAGAAGGATTTAAAAATTCCAGTCCGGGCTTCTGCGCTACGCTGCCGAAATCCAACACTTCTTTGCCTTCCCACAGGAATGTGGGAGAAGCGTTAACGCTGTATTCCTGGCCATAGGCCGCTTCTTCTTTGAGCAGTTCCACGCCTTCGGTATCAAATTTTTTCATGATTTTTTTAGCGTTGATGCCGGCTTCGTCCATGGCTTTATCCCAGCGGCTGGAGCGGTAATCTTTGTTGCGGATTTCCAAATATTTCCAGAATTTTTCCGGATAGTATTTGGCGATCAGCAGCTGGCGGATGTTTTCTTCCCACTCGGCCGAACCGTGCAGACTCTGAAAGCCCGTTTCCGGATTGTAGCTGACCACATAGCGCAGTTTAATTTCTTTATCGGCGGGAATTTTGCCGTCTTTCTGCGCCTGGATAATCAGGTTTTCGGCCATGGCGCCAAAGGGGCACTGGGACATCACAAACACTTCCAGTACGCCGGGTTTGGCTTCTTTTTCGCGGTACACGCCGGTGCGGGTCAGATGCGGGAAAATCAGATAATCGTCATTTTCTTGCACAAAACCGGCATTAATCTGCTGTTCCAGCTTGGTGCGCAGTTCCGGCGTTTTCTTAATTACATACAAAGGCAGGAAGCTGTAGTCCAGATTAGCCAGCTTGGGGTCCTGCTGGGCCTGCTCATAGGTCATGGCCGTTACCTTAGCTTCTCCGCCCAGGAAGTTGGCCAGCCCGGGGGCCAGCTGCGGGTCCTGTTTGCCGGAAGCATAGTCTTCCGATTCCACCACGACAAATTCAATTGTCGGTTTGGCTTCTTCTTTTTTGGCCGTTTTGGCCGCTGTTTTGGCGGCGGCAAAAGCCGAAGAAGCCAGCAGGCAGGCTGCGGCAAAAATGACTAGTTTTTTCATTCCTCACATCTCCTATCGGTTGAATTTATTCTTTATCTTCCAGCTCCACGCACACCCCGCGGATACCGATGCCGCACAGGATATTGTAAGCCAGCAGAAAGAAAACGGTAAACACCAAAAACAGCAAGGTGGAAATAATGGCGGACATAATCATGTTCATCAAAAAGGAAAGATTAAACGTCACGTCCGGGCTGAACATGTTTACAATACTGCTGATCAGCATAACCACAAAAACGGCCACCGGAAACACGGAAAAAATCACGTTCAAGATGCCAATTCTTTTGATTTCTACTTTCATATTCTCTCCCAAGGGGACGCGCCCCTTCCCTTATTATAAAGATTTTTCAGGCTCCAGTACAAGTATCATGCGGTTTTTGCCTGCGTCGTCGGGCAGCTGCACGGCTTTTACCGTACATTTGACATTGCTGTTAACTACGCTGCCGCGCAACACTTTGCCCGGGTTTTCCAGCGCCTCGCCGACTACCTGGATAATGCTCTGCTGGCGTCCGTCAAAAATATCCAGCAAATGCACGGCTCCTTTCTTTTTTACGTTCATTTCAAAATTGGTGTACAAAATATTGTTGTTTTCGTCTATCACCAAAGCCCGCGCGCCGTGCGGCACCGTGACGGCCAAAATGGTTTTCCACCATTTTTGCTCTTTTTCCAAAGACATGATTTCCACATTTTCCAGGCCTTTGATATCTTCTTTAATACGGCCCAGCAGCGCGGTAATGGCGGAAGCCACATCCCCGATTTCGTCCGGGCGGGGCGTATACGGCAGCTCCAGCCGGTTTAACGACACGGCGTCCACCCCGTCTTTAAGCCCTTCCAGCGGACGGATAATTTTAAGCAGCAGGAACAAATACAGCACGCCGCCGATCAGCAAAATCATAATAAACGCGCCCACGGCATAGCGCACCATGGCCTGGCGGATCAGGCTTTTGGCCTCCTGGCGGGAAACGGTGATATTGACCACGCCGGCCACCGTATCTTTAGCCAATACGGGAATGGCCATATCATAGTAATTGCCGTCGTCAAACATAATGGCTTTGGGCATACGGTCCCGTATAGCCAGCAATACCACCGGCGTATCAAACACCACCTGGTTATTATAGTCGGAATAAGACATACGCAGGAACTGGGTATCCTCGTGCCAGCGGATGGACCCGTCGTCATTTAAATACACCAGGTTTTTAATGCGCGTATCGTTGCGTTTCCAGGCTTTCATTACTTCGGCTTCCGGAAAAGTGGCATCGCTGCGCGGGCGGGCGGACAGACTGGACACCAAAAGCGGCGCACGGAAGCGGACCATTTCCACCATTTCGTTTTGCAATTTCTTGTCAAACACGAACTTAAACATGTTATAGTAAAACAATCCGCCGATGACCGCCGCATACAGCGACACCAGCACAAACCACAAAGTCCACTTGGCTGTCAGTTTCATAGTTTTCTCCGCTTACCGGATACCGGTCAGCTCCTCCACTTTGCGCAGGCCCATGTCGGCATCGGTATTGCCGGGGTCCAGCTGTTTGGCCACAATCCACGCTTCTCTGGCGCGTTCATAATCGTCTTGGTTAAAAGCGTCCAGTCCTTCAATATATTTCTGACGCGAAGCGGCGCTGGCTTCCGCCGACACGCGGGTGGCCGCCCCGCCGATGCCCTGGGTAACGGTATTGCCGTCCGAAGGCAGCACGGCGCCGGGCGCGGAGGGCTGCAGCTGGCCCAGTCCGTCGCCTTCCACAGTAACCGTTTCAATGGGCTCTTCGTCAATCTGCGCCTCTTCTTCAGCCTGTTTTTCCGCCGCTTCGGCAGCTTTGCGGGCGGCTTCCTGCTTGCGGCGCAGCGCTTCTTCCTTGGCGTTGCGGGCTTTTTTAATCAGGCGGTCCATATGAGCAGCATCAGCACCCCATTTTTTGGCATTGGTCCAATAGTTGATGGCGGAATCGTATTTCTGTATATTAAACGAATTGTTGCCGGCCGTAAAATAGCTCTGTGCAATTTCATCTTTCAGCTGGCTCATGTACTTTTGTACCCGCGTATCCCCCGGCTGTATTTTGGTAATGCGTTCAAACACCGCATAAGACTCCGTAAAACGGCCCTGATTGTAATAGTTCATGGCTTCTTCCATGGCGTCTTTTACCTGCTGTTTGCGCAGCAGATTTTCGGTTTGGGCAATCTTGTTAACCAAAGCGGGGTCGTCTTTGCGGATAAGCAGCGCATTATACCAGTTGTCCAGCGCGCGCTGGTAATCCTGCTCGTCATAGGCCACATTGCCGCGGCGGCTGTATTCCTGGGCGATATCTCCGTCTATGCGTTTTTTCCAGGACAACGCCTTAGAGTTATACGGCTGTATGGTTAAAATTTCGTCCAGTTTTTCATTGGCTTCCACCAAACGGCCGGAATCATACATTCGGTTGGCTTCCTGGAATTTGGCCTCAATCACTTCCGCTTCCGAAGTCGTGCCGTAAGCACCCATATGGCTGGCCTGTTTGGCCAGCGTGGAAGCCTGGGTAAAGTTGGGGTCAATGCTCAAAATGGTTTGCGCCATTTCCTGCGCCCGCTGGTAATCTCCCTGGCGGTAAAGGGTATAAGCATTCTCATACACCTGACGCAACAAATAGTTCTGTATACGCTGTTTTTCCAGCTGCACGGTGGAAAGATACTGCTTTTTCTCTTCCACGTCATTTAAGGTGCCCAGCGTAATCTTATTTAAATCCAGCATCATGCCTTCTTCTTTTCCGTGCTGGCGGATCGGGTTAGGCTGGCGCAGCGGCACGGCCGAAACAGCTGCGGCGACAAAAACGGCCAAGATAAGCAAAAGATGTTTTTTCATAAATTTTATCCTCTCAAAAGCTCAGCCCCTGCGACAGCAGGCCTTTAATCATAGGCGACAAGATTAAAATAAAAATCGTCGGAAAAATAAACAAGAACAACGGGAACAACATCTTCGTAGACGCCTGGGCGGCCAGTTTTTCGGCGCGGCTCATGCGGCGGCTGCGCAAATCGGACGAGAAGTTACGCAGCAAATCCACCAGGCTGGTACCCAGTTCGTCCGACTGGATAATCAGCCCCACCAGCGAACGCACTTCCTGCACGTCGGTACGGTTGGCAAAACGCTCCAGGGCTTCGCGGCGGGAATACCCCAGCTTGATTTCATTGAGCGTTTTTTCCAACTCTTCCTCCAAAACGGTTTTCTTTTTGGCGATATTGATGATTCTTTCAAACGCGGTCAAATAATCCAAACCGGACTCAATAATCAATGCCGCCAAATCTACGGTAGTAGAAAAGTTCCCCAAAATTTCGGCCTGTCTTTTCTGAATACGGCTTTTCAGCAGCAAATCCGGCAGATAAAAACCCAGCGGGACGAACAGCACCCCCCACACGGTTTGAAACATCACCATAATGGCCGCGGGCACCACCATGGCCAAAATAATTTTGTAATACAGGATATCCACCGGCTGGGGCTGGTCGGGGCTGCCCAACTGCATATGCATTTGTTCCAGCGGCCGCTCCAGATGAAACGTATGCAGGCAGAACACGGCCAAGCGGTCCAGCCATTTTGTTTCCGGCTGAAGCCGCGCAAAACTGGAAGAGGATTTAAAGCGCTGCGCGGCCACGTCCACGATTTGTTCTTTTTCCTGTTTGGGCGACAGCAAAGCGAACACCGCCGCAAACAGACAGAACGCGCCGATGGCCAAAATCAGGTTCAACATCAATGAAAACATAACACTGCTCATACGCTTACACCTTGACCTCGCCCAATTTCTGTATCAGGGCCATACCAATCATAATCCAGACGAAACAGCCGAAAAGCACGAAAAGCCCGATCGGCGTGGTATAAAAAGAAATCATTTCATCGGGGCGGAACATAAACATCACGCCCAGCATGATGACCGGCATAATGCCCACCACCAGGGCCTGAATCTTTTGCTGCGCGGTCATGGCGTCCAGCTTTTCTTCCAGCTTGCTTTCTTCGCGGATATTTTCCACCAGACGCGAGAAAATGACCGTCAGGTTACCGCCCACCTGGCGCTGGATGATAATAGCTTTAATCGTGTAGGAAAGCATGCGGCTTTCCACGCGGTCGTCCAGCCCTTCCAGGGCCTTTTCAAACGGCGTGCCCAACTGATAGTTTTTAATCACCAGGCCGAACTCGTCGGCAATAGGCGGCTGCATGTCATGCGACACCAACTCAAAGCCCTGCACGATATCCATGCCCGAACGCA
>DWVB01000018.1 GCA_019120455.1 Candidatus Avelusimicrobium excrementipullorum | reverse complement strand
GCAAGAAAACGCGGGTGACAGGCAGTTGAGACGCGTTACACGCGTGGCTAGTAAGGAGGGGCAGGGCCCCTATGTGAAAAACCCCCGGCTTTGCCGGGGGATATTTATTATTATGGGGAAGTTATTTGTTTGGCAAGATTTAATAAAACACCCTTCCGCTTCATAGCGGAAGGGTGTTTGCAGTTAAAATAGCCGGATTAACGAATTTTCTTGGCGGCTTTTTCCAGTCCGTCGGCGGCTTTTTCGCGCAGGTCCTCGGTTTTTTCCAGCGCGCGGTGTTTGAGTTCTTCGGCCTTGCCGCTCACGCGTTCTTTAAGCTCTCCGGCGCGTTCTTTCAGGTCGTCCATGCGCTCTTTGGCGCCGTGGGCGTGTTCGGCAAATTTTTCTTTGAGTTCGCCGGCGCGTTCCAGGACGTGTTTCTTCAGCTCATGGGCGCGGTCGGCCAGTTCTTCTTTGCCTTCTTCATAGGTGTCTTCGGCCCAGCGTTTAAATTTGCGGCGGGTCGTTTCCCCTTTGGCGGGCGCAAACAGCACCCCCAGCGTGACCCCGATTAAGGCCCCCAGCACAAAAGTAGCCAGCCCTTCGGCGTGGCAATGGCATCTGTCGCTCATAAATTCCTCCTTTTCCCTGTGTTTAATATATATTTTATAACAAATCCGCGCATTTTCAATATACTATAATAAATATAACACACTGCCGTTTTTCGGAACAGTTGTTTTTTACATTAGGAGGTATTCCCCATGCCAAATCCTTCCGCGCCGCGCAATAACGGCAAACAGCAGGATCCCGCTTTGCGCCGCAAAAATTTTGACGAAGTGGCGCATACGTTTACCAAAGAAGAGGCCGTGGCGGAGGCGGACCGCTGTCTGCACTGCCCCACCCATCCATGCCAGAACGCCTGCCCTGTAGGCGTGCATATTCCGGATTTTATTGCTTTTATCAAAGCCGGCGACGCCGGTGCAGCCGTCTCTGAGATTATGAAAACCAGCCTGCTGCCCGCCATTTGCGGCCGCGTCTGCCCGCAGGAAAAACACTGCGAAGGGCATTGTGTGCTCAAGGCTAAATTCGGCGCAGTCAATATCGGCGGGCTGGAGCGTTACGCGGCCGACACCGCGCGCGCCGAAGGCGCCCTAAAACCGCCCGTGCCCGCGGCTTCCACCGGCAAAAAAGTGGTGTGCATCGGTTCCGGCCCGTCCTCGTTGGCCTGTGCGGCCGAGCTGCGCCGCGCGGGGCATGACGTAACCGTGCTGGAAGCCCTGCACGCTTACGGCGGCGTACTGCGCTACGGTATTCCTTCTTTCCGTCTGCCGCGCGAAGTCATTAACAAAGAAGTGCAGACCGTGCAGGATATGGGCGTCAAGTTTAAGACGGACGTGCTGGTCGGCGCGACCATTAAGCTGGACGAACTGTTAAAAGAATATGACGCGGTGTATATCGGCTCCGGCGCGGGGCTGCCCATGATGCTGGGCATTCCGGGCGAAAACGGCGTGGGCGTGTACAGCGCCAATGAATTTTTAACGCGCATTAATCTGATGCAGGCTTATAAGTTCCCGCAGACCGACACGCCGGTGCAGGTGGGCAAACATGTGGTGGTGCTCGGCGGCGGCAACAGCGCCATGGACGCGGCCCGCTGCGCCATGCGCCTGCAGCCGGAAACGGTGACGATTGCGTACCGCCGCAGCCGTGAGGAAATGCCCGCCCGCGCCGCGGAAGTGGAACACGCGCAGGAAGAAGGCATACAGTTTGAATACCTGGTAACGCCCAAAGAAATTTTGCAGGACGAACAGGGCCGCGTTACCGGCATACGCTTTACGCGCAACCAACTGGGCGAACCCGATGAGCGGGGCCGCCGCCGGCCCGTGGAAATCCCGGGCTCTGACTTTGTACAGCCGGCCGACACCGTTATTACCGCCATCGGCCAGCGCCCCAACCCAACGATTGCCAAAACCACGCCGGCGCTGAAAACGACCGAGCGCGGCGTAATCGCGTTAAACGAAAAAGGCGAAACCTCCATGCCCGGCGTGTATGCCGGAGGGGACATTATCCGCGGCGGCGCGACGGTGCTGCTGGCCATGAACGACGGCATTGCGGCCGCGGGGCGCATTAACGAATATTTAAAGGGGAAATAATATGCGGGAAAATGAAATTTTAGAGAGAGAACAATTAAACGACGTGGTGGTAAAATTCGTCCTGTACAAACCGCAGGTGGCCGCCTCGGCGCGCGCGGGGCAGTTTGTCATTCTGCGCGGCAACGAAAGCGGAGAGCGCATACCCGTCACGCTGGTGGACTGGGACGCCCATAAAGGCACCATTACGGTCATTATCCAGTCCATAGGCAAATCCACGTTTATGTTTAATTCCTTGAAAAAAGGAGATGAATTTTTAAACGTACTCGGCCCGCTGGGCACGCCTATTGACGTGCAGAATTACGGCACGGTGGCCGTGGTCGGCGGCGGTGTGGGTATTGCCGAAGTATATCCCATCGCTAAAGCCTTAAAGCACGCGGGCAACAAAGTCATTTCCATTTTGGGCGCGCGCACCAAAGACCTGGTGATTTTGGAAAACGAAATGAAAGGCGTATCCGACATTACCCTGCCGTGCACGGACGACGGTTCTTACGGCCAAAAAGGCATGGTGACCGATGTGCTTAAAGGTATTGTGCAGGCCGGAGAAAAAATCAATGCCGGCTTTGTCATTGGACCGATACCGATGATGAAGTTTACCTCCAAACTGATGGTGGAGCTGGGCATTGCCCCTTACGCCAGCCTAAACCCGATTATGCTGGACGGCACGGGTATGTGCGGCTGCTGCCGCGTCACGGTGGACGGCAAGGTGCGTTTTGCCTGCGTGGACGGGCCGATGTTCCCCGCGCATGCGATAGACTTTGACGAGCTGATCCGCCGCACCGGTGAATACAAAGGCGAAGAAAAAACCGCCGTGGCGGAATATGAAAAAGACCACCAGTGCAAAATCGGTTTGCACTGAAGCATATCCGCATAAAAAACACCCCGCTTTTTTAAGCGGGGTGTTTTTGTATAAACAAAGTTTACAGCAGTTTGGAGGCCAGATCCGCCAGGCGGCTGCGCTCGGTTTTGGTAAACGTAATGTGGCCGTGCGTCGGCTGGCCTTTGAGGCGGTCCACCAGGTACGTCAGGCCGTTGGATTCTATGTCCAGGTACGGCGTATCAATTTGGTACGGATCGCCGGTGACAACGATTTTGGTGCCCTCGCCCGCGCGGGTCAAAATGGTTTTCATTTCGTGCGGGGTCAGGTTTTGCGCGTCGTCCACAATCATATACTGCCCGGGCAGGGAGCGCCCGCGCATATGCGTGACGGAAGCGATTTCAATTTTGCCGCTGTCCAGCAGGTAATGCGCTTTTTCTTCCCCTTCGTCGGGGTTTTTGCGGTCGGCCAGGAAAGCCAGGTTGTCGTAAATGGCGCCCATCCAGGCTTCCAGTTTTTCTTCTTTCGTACCGGGCAGGAAGCCCAAATCTTTGCCCACGGGCACGATGGAGCGGCACACCACCATGCGGCGGTAGGCGTTTTCGTCCATGGTGCGCTGCAGGCCCGTGGCCAGGGTGATCAGGGTTTTGCCCGTGCCGGCGGTGCCCACCAGGGTCACGATATCCAGGCTGTCGTCCAGCAGCAGTTCCATGGCAAAGCGCTGCTCTTTGTTTAACGGCTTGATGCCCCAGGCCACCGGCTCCTGGGCGGAAAGCGGTTTTAAAACATCTTCGCCGTTGTTAGCCACGCGGCCGATGGCGGATTTTTTGCTGCCGTCATTGGCTTTTAAAATTAAAAACTGGTTGGGAAAATACAGCCCTTTTTCCAGCGGCAGTTTTTTATTTTGGTAAAACGCGTCAATCTGCGCCGGATCCACTTCCACTTCCGCCACGCCGGTATATAATTCGTCATATTTCACTTTGTCCGACGTATAATCCTGCGCGTTGAGACCCAGGGCTTCGGCTTTTAGGCGCATGTTGATGTCTTTGGTCACCACAAACACGGGGCTCTGGTTTTTCTTATACGAGCCCTCTTTTTTAGCCATGGTATAGGCGATGTTTAAAATGGAATTGTCGGATTTGTTAAAGGACAAAATCTGCGGCAGGATATTGGGTTTGTCCAGCTCAATTTTCAGCGTGCCGCCCTTGGGCAGCTTGACCCCTTCGTTTAGGCGGCCTTTTTTGCGCAGTTCGTCCAGCTCGCGCGATACCATGCGGGCGTTTTTGCCGCGGGTGTCGCCTTCGCTTTTGAAATTGTCCAGCTCTTCAATGACGACCATCGGAATGACGACGTCATTGTCTTCAAACGCATAAATGGAATTTACGTCGTGCAGCAGGACGTTGGTGTCCAAAATAAAAGTTTTTTTCATATTTTCACCTCGGGCCGTCACAGTACGGCGGGTTATTTATAGTATAAAGTTTGCGCGGCGTTTAATCAAGTGTTTTTTTCGGCGGCGGACGGGTGCAAAATATGCGATTAATTGCTATAACATATATATGAAATATCTTTGCATTCACGGACACTTTTACCAACCCCCGCGCGAAAACGCCTGGCTGGAAGAAATTGAAACCCAGGACAGCGCGGCCCCGTACCACGATTGGAACGCGCGCATCTGCGCCGAATGTTACGGGCCCAATGCGCTGGCCCGCGTGCTTAACGCCAAAGGGGAACTGACCGATTTAGTGGACAATTACGCCCATATCAGCTTTAACTTCGGGCCGACTTTGCTGTCCTGGATGCAGGCGCATGCGCCGCAGGTGTACCGCGCGGTGCTGGAATCAGACAAACAAAGCATGGAAAATTTTAGCGGGCACGGCTCGGCCATTGCGCAGGTGTACAACCATATGATTATGCCGCTGGCCAATGCCCGCGACAAAGAAACCCAGGTCAAATGGGGGCTGGCCGATTTTAAGGCGCGTTTCGGGCGCGAGCCGGAAGCCATGTGGCTGGCCGAAACCGCCTGCGACACGCCCACGCTGGAAGTATTGGCCGCGCATGGCATGAAATACGTTATTTTGGCCCCGGGCCAGTGTGCGCGCGTGCGTAAAATAGGGGAGAAAAACTGGACGGACACCTCCGGCGCAAAAGTGGACCCAAAGCGCGCGTATCTGTGCAATTTGCCTTCCGGCAAAAAAATCGCTTTGTTTTTTTATGACGGACCCGTATCGCAGGGAATTGCGTTTTCGGATACGCTTAAAAGCGGCGAAAATTTTGCCCGCCGCCTGATGAGCACCTATTCCGGCGGCGCAGAAGCGCAGCTGATGCATATTGCCACCGACGGCGAAACATACGGCCACCACCAGAAATTTGCTGATATGGCCCTGGCTTACTGCCTTAAATATGTGCAGGGCCTGCCGGATGTGCATTTGACGGTGTACGGCGAATTTTTGGAGAAGTTCCCGCCGCAGTATGAAGCGCAGATTTTTGAAAATTCGTCCTGGAGCTGTTTCCACGGGGTGGAACGTTGGCGGGCCGACTGCGGCTGCAACTCCGGCGGGCACCCGGGCTGGAACCAGAAATGGCGCGCCCCGCTGCGCAAAGCGCTGGATTTTATCCGCGATGAGATGGCCAAAGATTTTGACGCCCGCGGACGGGAATATTTTAAAGACCCCTGGGCCGCGCGCAATGATTATATTGAGCTGGTGTTGGACCGCGGTCTGGACGCGCAGCACAAATTTTTCCTGCGCCACGCCACGGAAACGGCCTGGCGGGACCGCAGCACCGCGCTGATGCTGCTGGAAATGCAGCGCAACGCCATGCTGATGTATACCAGCTGCGGGTGGTTTTTTGATGAAATCAGCGGTTTGGAAACCGTGCAGATTTTGCAGTACGCCGCGCGTGCGCTGGAGCTTAAACGCAAAACCGGCGGCGCGGATATAGAGCCGGAGTTTATGCGCATGCTGCAGGCCGCCCCCAGCAATATTAAGGACCTTAAAAACGGGGCCGTGGTGTACGAGCGTTTTGTAAAGCCTTCGGCCATGCCCGCCACCAAGGTGGCCGTGCAGCTGGTGCTGCAGGATTTGCCCGGGGAGGAGGCCGCGCCGTCCGGCGCGTATGTGTGCGACGTGTCGGATTACCGCTGTGAGCGGGTGCATGAGTCCGGCGGGCATTTGTGTTACGGCAGCATGAAGCTGAAAAACCGCGTGACGCTGGAGGAGGACGAAGTGGCTTTTGCCGTGTGCCAAAGCCATGATACGCGCCTGACCTGCGGCGCTTCGTACGCGCGGGACATCAACACGGCGGAAACATTTGACGCGCTGACCCGCGCCGCGCGTCAGGGCGGCTTTGACGCGGCGCACGAAGAAATACGCAAACGCTTCCAAGATATTTATCCGTTTACGTCTTTGTTCAAAGATGCCCAGCGGCGCGTAATAGACCATGTGCTGGAAGCAATTTCCCAAAAAACGGACGAAGAATTTACGCGTATTTTTGAACAGCAATATCCCGCCGTACGCGGGCTGAAATACATCGGCGCGCCGCTGCCGCAGGCGTTTACCACGGTGGCGGATTTTGTGCTGACCGCGGATATTAAGGCCGAGCTGGCGCGCGACCCCGTGGACATCAATGCGCTGGAAGAACTCATGGACGACGTGCGCACGCTGGGCTTGCAGACGGACAAGGCGCAGGTCAATGCCGCCGCCGGAGAGAAACTGATGCAGTATGTGCGGTACTTCTGCCAAGACCCCGCCGCACTGCCGGCGGCCGTGAAAACCGTGGAGTTTTTAAACTATATGGAAATTTTCGGTTTTACGCCGGACACTTCCCAGGCCCAGCAGCAGGTGTTTAAAGCCCTGCAAAGCCTGCCCGCGGAGGAGCGCGGAAAAAGCATTTTGACCGCGCTGGCCCGCAAACTAAAAATTGCCGTTTAGATAAAAAAAGAGGTACTGTTTGAAAAGCCCCGCGTAAAAACGCGGGGCTTTTTCATTGCCCGGGAAAAGCGTCCACAAACTGTATGGTAAAATCGGGGAAGGCGTCTACGTACTGTATGGTAAAATCCGCAAAGGAGTCCACCATTTGCCATTTGCCGCAGGAATCGGCAAAGGCGGGCACTTTCTGTACGCGCAAATCCGGAAAAGAGGTTACCACCTGTACTTTGAAATCCGCAAAATGTTCCACCACCTGCACCCTGCCGTAAAGCGGTTTGCCGTTGCAGGTGCAGCCGGAAATATCGGCTCCCAGCGCGGCGGGCAGTAAGCAAAAAAGACAAAATAAAACGTATTTTTTCATGGCGTATTCTTTGTGAGGATTACAGCGGATCGTTGCGCAGCAGGCGCGGGTCGCGCGTTTTTAGGAATTTAACGGCCACGGGCTCTTTTTGTGCGGCGGCCAGGGTGTAATATTTCATGGCTTCCTGTTCATTTTTGTCCGTGCCGATCCCGTTATAATAAAATTCCGCCAGCAGCCGCTGGCCCAGCGGGCTGCCTTTGTCGGCCGCTTTTTTCATCCAGGCAAAAGCCTGGTCATTGTCTTTGTCCGTGCCCGTGCCGCGGCGGTACATGACGGCCAGATTAATCATGCCTTCAAAATCTTCCTGCTCGGCCGAACGGCGGTAACAGGACAGGGCTTTTTGGTCGTCCTGGGTTACGTCTTTTCCGGCATGGTACAGCGCGCCCAAAGCGTTTAGGGCTTTGGCATATCCGCTGTCCGCTGCGGACTGCAGGTAATGCAGTGCCAGCGTTTTGTCCGCCGCAACGCGTTTGCCCGCATAATACAGCAGGGCCGCTTCATATTGCGCGGAGGGAAGGCCCTCCTGCGCCTGTATTAATATACGGCGTAATTTTTTACGCGAAGAAATATAGGACAGCGCAAAAGCCGCCGCCAAAAGAACAACGCCGGCCGCTACCAGAATCTGCAGGCTCATTGGTCCTCCTTAATCCGGCGGATAATTTCCGCCGCGTTTTTGCCGCCGTTCTGCTGTGCGCGCACGGCCCAGAACAGGGCTTCTTTGCGGTTGGCGGCTACGCCCGTGCCGTGCAAATAATGCAGGGCGGTTTGCTCCTGCGCCTCTGCGTCGCCGTTTTGGGCGGCGGCGAGCATCCAGGAAAATACGCCGTAGTCGTCCTGTGCCACACCCGTGCCGTTGCGGTACATGCCGCTTAATGCTTTTTGCGCCTGCGTCAGTCCGTCCCGGGCGGACAGACGCATAAAATGAAACGCGCGTTTTTCATTTTTTTCCGTACCCTGTCCGTTTAAATACATCAGCGCCACCCGGTAGCGCGCGGTGCGGTTTTCGGCTTCGGCGGCGGCCAGTGTCAGCTCAAAGGCCTTTTCGGTGTCCGGCTTTATGTACGGCGGGTAGCCTTCCGCATAATAATTGCCCAGTTTCACTTGCGCCGCCGGTACGGGCACGGGGGCCTGTGCGGCGCGCGTCAGCCATTTCAAAGCCTTCTCTGCGTTCGCCGGCGTGCCGAGACCGTCTGCATACAGGCGCGCCAGCGCGTACTGTGCCAGCGGGTAGTCCGGCGCGAGTTTTTGCACCGCTTCAAAACCCGCCTGCGGATTTTCCTCAATGCCTTGTCCCTGTACCTGCATAAGCGCCAAAATCAGCTGTGCTTCGCGTTCACCTGCGTCGGCGGCTTTTTGCAGATGTTTGCGCGCTTTCTTAAAATTTTTCTTCGTGCCTCGTCCGTAGTAATAGGCTTTGCCCAGGTCCAGTTCGGATTCTGGCTGTTTGTCCCATTTCACTTCGCCTTCGGACTGGCGGAAAGAGGGGGAAGGCGTCAGCGCCTCCCGAAAGCCCCGCTCCTGTAAGATGCCGGCACAGCATATAGCGGGAAACAGCAGGAAAAAGAAAGGGAAATATTTGCCCATAGGCTATTTGGTACGCAGGAGTTTGCGCTCCTGCAGGGTATACACGGCGTCTGCAAAATGGGCCGCGTGTACATCGTGCGTGACCATCAGCACGGTCAGACCTTCCTGAGCCAGCGCGGCAAAGTCTTTAAATACCTGTTCTTTGCGCGCCGCGTCCAGGTTGCCGGTCGGCTCGTCGGCCAGCAGCAAATCCGGCCGGTTGCACAGCGCGCGCGCGATGGCGGCGCGCTGTTTTTCGCCGCCGCTTAAATCGGCGGGCATTTTGTGTGAAATGTGCCCGATGCCAAACTGGTCCAGCAGTTTCTGCGCGCGGGGCTTTTCGTCTTTGCCGTGCATCAGGCCGGGCAGGGCCACGTTTTCCAGCAGGGAAAACTCCGGCAGGAGCCCGTCAAACTGAAAGACAAAACCCATTTTTTTGCGCCGCAGGGCGGAGCGTTTGGTTTCGCTTTTGATTTTGGTAATGTCTTTGCCTTCAAAAAGGATTTGGCCGGAGGTGGGCTTGTCCAGCATGCCGATAAGATTTAACAGCGTGCTTTTGCCGCTGCCGCTGGGGCCCAGCAAGACCACAAACGCCCCGCGCGGTACGGTTAAGTCCGCATTTTCCAGCACGCACAGGTTTTCCTTGCCCTGTCCGTAGATTTTGGTTAAGTTTTTTATTTCCAGTATATCAGCCATAGCGTATTGCGTCCGTCGGGTGTACGCGGGAGGCTTTCACCGCCGGATACAGCCCCGCGAAGAAACATACCAAATAGCTGCCGCCGATAACGGCCAGCACGTCCCACAAATCCATGCGTACGGGCACTTTGGTCAAATAGTAAATGTCCCCGGGCAGCTCCACGATGTTAAATGTGGCGATAATCCAGCACAGCAGCAGGGCCAGCAGTACCCCCAGCGCAATGCCCACCGTGGCGGTCATCATGGCTTCCCACATAAAAATGCCGCGTATCATTTTGGGGCTGGCGCCCAGCGCGCGCATGATGCCGATGTCGCGCAGTTTTTCGGTACCCAGCAAAATCAAATTGGAAGCGATGTTTAAAGAAGCCACCGCGATAATCAGAAACAGAATGATAAACATAACGGCTTTTTCCAGCTTCAGCGCGGCATAAAGCGTGCTGTTCATCTGCGCAAATGTACGCACGGCGTAACCGTAACCGACGGCCCGCTGTATCTGCGGGGCGACGGCTTCGGCCTTGTTCATGTCTTTGAGTTTGACGGCTATGCCCGTAACGCCCTGCTCCAGCCCCAGGAAATCGCTGGCGTCCGCCAGCGGGGCGTAGGCGATGGTGTTGTCAAATTCATAGTATCCCGTGCGCAAAAGACCGCTGATGCGGAAACGCTTCATTTTGGGGAACATGCCCGCGCCGGTGGAAATGGACTGCGGGGAAATGAGCACGACGTCATCGCCCACAAACAGGTTTAAATTCATGGCCAGCTCCGTGCCCAGCACCAGCGGCGGGGGGGCGTCCTCTCCCCATTCGGCCGGAGCGTCAAAAGACCCTTCGGTCAGGGATTCATTTAAATTGTTAATTTTGGCTTCCTGTTTCGGGTCCAGCCCGCGGATAATGACGCCCAGGCTTTGGCCGCGGTAGGATATAATGGCCTGGCCGTAAATGTTCGGCGCGGCACCCTCCACATCCGGCAGGGCTTCCACGGCCTGCATTTTCTGCGGGTACACGTCTTTGGCCATGCGGCCGAATACCAGGATATGGCTTTGCGCGCCAATGATTTTTTCTTTGATGTCGCTCTGAAAGCCGTTCATGACGGACAGGGTGGTAATCAGCGCGGCCACGCCCACGCTGACGCCCGCCACGCCGATCAGCGTGGTAATCACCGCAAAAAGACCTTTGCGTTTGAGCATGTAGCGCATGGCCACGAAGCGTTCAAATTTCATGGATATATTCTACTTTATTTTATTTGTTGACGTGGTTGTTTATTGATTGAAAAGACCCCGGCCTTGACTCGTTTTTTTGTTTTTGATACCCTGTACGTGGCTGAGATGAAAAGCCGTTAAAAGCCGTTTTTGTTTGATTAAACGCCGTTATAGGAGCAGAAAATGAAAAAAGGTTTTACGCTGATTGAACTTTTGGTCGTGGTGCTGATAATAGGGATATTGTCCGCCATTGCCCTGCCGCAGTATACGAAAATAGTGGAAAAGAGCCGCGCGGCAGAGGCTGTCACCCTGGTACGCAGTATTGCCGAGGCCGAGCAACGGTATTATTTGGCCAATGGGGAATATGCGGGAGATATTTCTTTGTTGGATATTTCTTTTCCGGGGGAATCAGTTTCGTATCCCAGTAATAATATACCCGGGTTTCAAACTAAAAATTTTATTTGTCGGCCTACCGGGGGCGCCTGGACGGATGCTTTGGCCGTTTGTAACCGCCGGCCGTATGGTACTTTTTTTGCTATTGCCAAATTAAAAGACGGAAAAATGGTATGTCGGTTTTATACGGCCAAAGGGGAAGATGTTTGTAAGACTTTCGGAACAAAAAGCGGTACAAGCTATGTATTTTAACCCCCAAAACCCCGCTCTGCAAAGCGGGGTTTTGTTTGGGGTAAAACTTATTTTTCTTCTTT
>DWVB01000017.1 GCA_019120455.1 Candidatus Avelusimicrobium excrementipullorum | reverse complement strand
GCCAGTTCCTATTAGGCACCGAAGAATAAGGTAGAATATTAAATTTTCGTCGCTATAAGTTAAAGTGATAGTTCCTATTAGGCACCGAAGAATAAGGTAGAATATTGCTTCCGCAATGGCTGGAATACGATAGCCAGTTCCTATTAGGCACCGAAGAATAAGGTAGAATATTCTAAGAGCTTCCTTATACTCCAATATTTCAGTTCCTATTAGGCACCGAAGAATAAGGTAGAATATTAGTCGTATTAGTCGTAGTATCAGCACCAGAGTTCCTATTAGGCACCGAAGAATAAGGTAGAATATTAGGCTTTGCCGTCACAAAAGTAGAGTTCAAGTTCCTATTAGGCACCGAAGAATAAGGTAGAATATTCTAACAGCTTTTTGATACTCCAATATTTTAGTTCCTATTAGGCACCGAAGAATAAGGTAGAATATTAACGTCCGAAGGAACCGAAAATTCTCCGCTGTTCCTATTAGGCACCGAAGAATAAGGTAGAATATTGACCGACAATGAAACCTTTGGCTTCCAAGAGTTCCTATTAGGCACCGAAGAATAAGGTAGAATATTCAAATCCGTGTATAACCGTGGGACATGGGAGTTCCTATTAGGCACCGAAGAATAAGGTAGAATATTGAAACAGGACAAGAGCACCGTCAAACAGGTGTTCCTATTAGGCACCGAAGAATAAGGTAGAATATTCGGCCCAGCAACAGCGCGTGATAGAGGACGGTTCCTATTAGGCACCGAAGAATAAGGTAGAATATTGCAACGCGGGTTGCAACCCGTTTGACCCCGTTCCTATTAGGCACCGAAGAATAAGGTAGAATATTTTTTTGTCAATAGAAAACCCCGCATTAAGCGTTCCTATTAGGCACCGAAGAATAAGGTAGAATATTCCCGCGCTATTGTGTTTGCCGTTCCCTATAGTTCCTATTAGGCACCGAAGAATAAGGTAGAATATTAATGCGGCGGGTGGGGAGCACCTGAACGCAGTTCCTATTAGGCACCGAAGAATAAGGTAGAATATTATAAACAGAAAAAAGTTGCGAAAAAATAAATATTTTTGGTAGAATAATTACAGAAAACCTTATTCTTATTTGTGCCTCAACTTAGGTAACAAGGGTTTAAAAACCCGCAAAGGAGTTTATCTCCATTTCTATTCGTTTTATAAATCCTCAAAAAGTATGAGTTGCTCATACTTTTTGGGGATTTTTTGTTGCGCGGGGGCGGGGCCATAAAAGTTTTTAGTCATGCCATATTGTTTGTCGGTAATCAGTACAAAAGCGCATTTTCCCTGCGGCGGGGTATGCGGGCCGATTCTTTTTACCAATGCCTGAGCGGCGTGTATCGTGGGCATATTACGCAGATAAACAGAAAACTGCATCATGGTAAATCCGTGCTGCAAGAGCAGCTTGCGAAATCCGGCGTACCGCTTACGCTGGATTTTAGTCTGAGTCGGCAAATCAAACACGGCCATCACCCACATAATGCGCCAGCTATTCGGTTTCATATTCATATTGCACCGGCGGGAAAAGCGAAGGATTGGGCTTTTTCCCCGGCAGGGCCGGCATATGGGGCAATTGCAGTTTTCTCCGCGGATCCTCCAAAGAAATGCAAAAACTATTCACAGCATAATCCACGGCATGAAACAAGCGGTACGAACGCCCCGCTATGCCGACTGAGCTTTGCAGGACGGCATGTAAGATTTGCTTTTTAATTTCCGGCGTAAAAGAATCCGCCCGCATCTGGGAAAATAAGTTCCATACCGCTTCGTCCGCAATATAGCGGAAGGACTCTATAAAATCATCGGCCAAATTAAAAGGATTATCTTTACGGCAATGCCCCAGTCCCAGATTTAGACACAGGCCGGCGCAGGCCAAGGCCCGGGCCACCGTTGCGCGCAGGACGGCATACGCATAATTTAATGAAATATTTACCGGGTCAGAAGCCCCCTGTTTTTCACGGATACGAATGGTCAGTCCCAAGCTTTCAAAAAATGCAGGCCAATAATGTTGCGCAGCCAAAGCCTCCCGGCACTCTTTATCCCCGGGAGATATATGCCCCGAAATTTGCCGGAGCTTATCGGCCAGCACCGTATCAAAATGTTGGGCTGTGGCGGCCTGGCCGGCAATTTTGGCCTGCACCAGCTGGGCCCACCATATGCCGTTTTGTTCCGCATCATATTTGCTTTGCAGGTGGGGGCGCCGAGCCCCGTCTATATTCGCCGCCAGCGGCAAGGTTAAGGCGCACGGCATAAACTTTTCATCGGTTGTTAACACCACCGCCCCGTTTTGGGCCAGCTCCCGCAGAACGCTCATAGATAAGCTGATTTGCTGGTGAGCCAATACCAGTACCGCTATATCCAGCAGGGCAATATAATGCGTTTCTTCTTTTGGGGGAAAGAAGATTTTTAGACGCCCCGTATCCACGGACAGGCGCGCTTCCCGTTCTATACTGATTATATGTTGGTTAGGCATTTTCCTCTTTTATTTTCCCGATATCTGCACGACTGGATACCAGCTTGTAATTTTTAAGATTATTAGTAGAAACAAATGCGTTTTTACTTTCTGTTGTTAGACAAATTACAAGACCACTTGCGTTCTTAAATTGTTGCACTTTATAAAATTTTTTATCTTGAGTGTCATACAATATATCCCCGATAAAAACACGTATTATACCATCGGGAACTTGAGAATTGGGATTATATTTCCACAAGGAGATTAAGTCTTTACGTTTCCCCGTTTTAGCGTCAAAATCCATGCAAGCATAGCCAGCACTTTGATAGCCCTTACTATGTCTTTCTCCCAATGTATCTGTAGAAAATATCTTTTTGTCAACATTTTCATTAAATGTTACTAGTGGTTTACCCGATACTTGAAAATACTTTATCTTTTTTAGTTTATGTCCACGATATATAATACCATCGGAAGGGTTATCTTTACGCCCACAAAGGGCTTCCTCCGGCGTCAGGCCTTGAGCTAAACGTTCCTTAAACTGTTTTATGATTACTTTTTTTAGTGTGCTTCCATAAACCAGACGTTCTATATTTTCTATTACATTCCCTTTTAAAAATTTTGTTAAAGGGGCCCGTGAAACCAAGTATTTTTTATTATTTTTTTCTACTACGCAATAAGCCGTATCTTTAAAAAATGCCCCGCTGGGGAAATGATCCGGCTTATGCCACACCACATACTCATAAAGCCTGTTTTGGACATCCTTTTTAATCTGGGCATATTGGGGAATGTCTTCCAGCGTGAGGCCCGCAATATCCTTACTGCGGTCCCTGTTGCCGTCTTTATCCAAGCCCGGGATCAGATGCAAAGTCCCGTACTGGGAATGGTGGCGGGCCGCTTTTTGCAGTAAAGACAAATCACACAGGCCGATAATCGCCGCGTCCACAGCGTGGTGGCGGTGATCGCAGCGTTTGTTAAACTGCATGCCGGCGCGCATTTCCACACAGAAAGATTCAAACAATTCCTTGCGGTCATTATCGGTGTTTGCTTTTTCCGGTTGCTCGGCGCAATATTTTTCAAAATCTTCTTTCAGCGCCAACGCCTGTTCCCAACTAAGACGCGGGGAGGCAAACAGCTCTTTCCACTTTTCTCCGTCTATCGGCTTGTCGTCTTTGTCAAACAGTGTTTTCCCTTCCTGCAAACGAATAGAAGGCAATATCCGGTCAAAATGCAGCTGGCCGCGCAAATAAGCCGTCAAAGCGCCGAAAGAAGGAGTTACTTTCGGGCAAATATCTTTGCACCAATCCAACACCACTTTACCTATCCATGCCGTCTGCTGGTTCTGGCGGTTGGAAAAATCACTCTTTACTTGTGCGGGCGTGCTGAGCAAATTATTGATTTTACGCAGAATACGCGCGCCCTTTTGCGTCGGTTTTTGTTTACGTTCCCGCTGGGAATAATAACCACGTTTTTCTTTGGCATACAAACTCCACAAATGGGAAACAAAATTGATTAAGGGGCTTTGCTTCCCAAAAGCCAACGTCTCTTCCCCCTTTTTCTTTTTGGCCTTATTTTCTTTTTGCCAGGAAAGATAATTATCTATATCTTCCTTAAATTTCCATTCATAGGGCAGGCGGTTGCTTTTGTCCTTGTTTTCCTGCGTGAAAGCCAAAACTTTGTTTTCAAACACATTGGGCCCGCCGATTTCCCCGCGCTGCGGGATAATATGATCCACCTGGGTTTGCTTTTCGTCAAAAGCCTGCTCCATGGAAATCACTTTGCCGCTGTAAGGGCAGGTTTTATCCTGCTCCTGCCACAAAAGATATTTCTCAATATTTCGCCCCGTCACGCGGATATGGTGCGCCTGAAGTTCTTTGACAGCCTCCTGGCGTTCCTTGGCGGCGGCCCTGTTTTGCCCCTCTAAAAACTGTCTTCTGCGCAGGGAATTTTTTATCTCGCGGGACAGCTCTACCACCACTTCCGCAGGCTGGCCATACTTTTTAACCACATAATTCATTACCCGGTGAAATTCCGTTAAGGCCTTGCTGATAACGGGATCATTGATGGCTTCCTGGTGCAGGATTTTGGCCGCGGAACGCAGTTTTCCATCGGCAGGCGTCTGATTTTGTTTAGACAATGCGGCAATAATGTCCGTTTCTTCGTTTCCCTGCAACAGTCCTTCCGTAATTTGAAACAAGGCCGGCACACTGAAAGGAGCGCGCCCCTGTTCCAACCGGAAATCGGTATGTTCGGAAAAGAAATGTTTTTCGCGCAGCTGCAATATAAACTCCAACGCCGCTTTGGACTGCACCGCTTCGGCCTTTATATTGGCTGTCAGCTCGGTAAATTTCGTTTGGACATAGGCAGGATTGTTGTCTTCTATATCGCTGTAGGTGGTGATATTGGCCAAAAATTCGCACACCAGTTCCTGGGCTTTATCGTCCAAATTGCTCCATTCATTCAATACACCGGCCTGGTAAAAAGCGGCGGCCGTCGTATTTCCTTTCAGCCCGTCGTCGGCCGAACGCCCTCTGTCTACAGTAAACCGCTCGTCCGCACCTAACCCCAGCAAAGCGTAAATTTTGGCATAGCTAAATTTGGCCGACTCTTTGGAATACTCCTCATACGCGGTCTGCACATAATGATAAACCTGCGTTTTTTGGGCCAGCGTCAGCGGGTAATCTTCTTTGCCCGTTTTATTATAAATACGCAGGTTGGACAGCGTTTTGGCCAAACGGTAATTTTGATAGGCAGGCTGACTCAATGCCGCCCGTTTTTCCTGCGGGTAAATACTGCAGACACCCACTGTTTCCAGCTCCCACTTAATGGGCCGCTGATAAAATAAAGCGGAATGAAAAGCCTGCTTTAAAGTAATTTCTTTTTGGCCGGGAAAATCCGGGAACATATTTTCATAACCGACCATGTAATTACGGTTTAATTCTGCATGGTATTTACTTTGCGTCTGCCAAATACGTTCAAACTCATCTTCCACGGCATTACGGTAAATAAAAGTGCCGTCATCCTCCACTTTCCGCCAGGGTTCCCCCTGTGCGGCGGTTTTCCGCTCCCAAAGCAGCTGTCCCAGGGTTTTATTGCCCTGCAGCAAAGCCTGGGTTTGGTTTAATTTTTTACCTACCGTACCGTCTTCCAGCGTGCCTTTATAGCCCCGGTTTTTGACCAAATGGGACAATACTTTCACCAATTGCACCAAGGACAGTTCCTGTTCCAACGCCTGGGCACGCAAGGCATGCACATCATCTTTATTGGCGCGCAAATCCTGCGCCGATACGCCCAGCGAAGCCGCGATATAAGCTATTTTTTTCAAACGGGCCGCTTTGCGCTGTATTTGCTTGCGTATCAGGCGTGCATTACGTCGTGCCATGTTTAACGTGACCATTTCTTTGGGGGCAACGGGCTCACCAAAGATGTAACTGTCCAAATGTTCCAGTTTGTTGATTTTCCCGCCTTCCCGCAAAGAATACAAAGCCATTCCTATGGAGGACGTACCTAAATCAATGCCCAGTCTGTAAGCAAAAGTTTGTTTTTGTTCCATAATTTTCTCCTGAAAAAGTCCCTCTGAAAACGACAAACAAGTTAAAAGCATTATATATTATTTTCTACTAAATCCTTATTCTTTTTAATTAGAAATTAGATAATTTCCTATCCTTTGGGAAAACTAAAACATAAAGAAATATAACAGTAATATTGAAATATTCGTGCAATAAAGCAAATGAAATCCGTGTTATATAGACGGAAGATCTTCATGCGTGTCATCTTCCTGTGTGAATGGGTGCCGGTCCCTCGGGGGGCCGGCTTTTTAATTTCTTCGGGAAACAACTATTTCCCGCTGCGTCGGAAGTTTTCCTGCAAACAAGCCTCCGCGCAACAGGATAATGCTTAACGCAAAAACCCCGGGGCTTACCCGGGGAGTTGCAGAAAGAACCGTTTGGAATTCAGCTAAAACACCAGACTGCCTTTGTCGTCCCAGTTGGAATAGAGTTTGCAGTCCGGCCTTAAGATCAAATATTTAATATCTTCTTTTAAAGCAGTAGACATGCAATCATCATCCACAATAACGGACATTTCCCGCACGGAATACAAGGTTTGCCCGTATTCCATAATCCTTAAGGGCCGGCCGTTTTGACGGATGAATTGCTTGATTTCCTCCAAAACGTGAGAGGAGACCGCATGCTGCTCTATCCATTCATCCTGCGGCGTGCCCAGGCCGGACGAATAAAGCTCCCGGAAGGTCAGCTGGTCGGCCTTCAGCTCTTTGGCACGGCGGAAAATTTCTTCCGCACGCTTGTTGTTATAGACGTCTGTTAAGTTCAGGGACAAACGGAGATTAAAATCATACCGCTTGATCTCGCAGCATAAATGTTCTATGTCCACGGCCAAATGCTCCGGGGTACCGTTAATTTTGGCATTGTTCCCATCACTGAACATATCCGACATAGACAAAGCAATGGTGTTTACGCCGACATGGTTGCGCAGGAAACGCAAATACTCATCGTCCAGCAATACCCCCGTGGTCTGAAGATCTATTTTGCGGAAAGGTTTGGAAAGGTGGTTATTAAGCGTGCCAAAAATTTTCAGGAATCCCCTGTTTTGCTGCGGCTCGCTGTTTCCCGTCAGCACAACGGTATTGCAGCCGTTATCCCTGGCAAATTCCAGCCTTTTTACATAATCGCGCTCATACAAATCATAAAACCGGTCATTGCCTTCTTTTTGGTTTGTATAGTCTTCGGTGTGCATTTTGGAAACGCAAAAGGCACAGTTGTTAATACATTTTTGATTGGGCACAACAACGGATAAACTTTGAATTTTCATGACTTGTTTCTCCTATTAGGTTTTCCTGTCTAAATCTTTTTAACCGTGTTTGGCCGCGTCCAGCAGCAGCTCCAACGCTTTAACGGACGCTTTGGCAATATTGCGCTCGCGCGTGGCGGAAAAGTGAAACTGCCGCGCCCTTGCCCCCTGCGGTCCCGCTATACCAATCCATACCGTACCGACGGGCTTTTGCGGCGTGCCGCCGTCCGGCCCTGCCACGCCGGTGGTGGACACGGCCCAGTCCGCCCCCGTCAGTTCCCGCACGCCGCGCGCCATTTGCAGGGCCACGGCCTCGCTGACGGCGCCGTACTGCTGCAAATCTTCCGCACGCACGCCTAACACGCGCATTTTTACTTCATTGGCATAAGACACCACCCCTCCTAAAAAATAACGCGACGCACCCGCCACCGACGTAATCAAATGCGCCACATTTCCCCCCGTGCAGCTCTCCGCCGTTGCCACCGTTACGCCCAATGCCGCAATTTCCCGGGCAAACACATCTTCCGGCGCGCCGCTTTCGGCGGGCGTAAAACGTTTGCCCTGCAAAGCCTCCGTCAGCGCGTTCCAACACGCGTCCAATTTCTGCACCGCTGTTCCTTTGGCGGTCAGCCGCAGGCTCACAAACCCGGGCGAAGGCAAATAAGCCAGCGCAATGCCTTCGGGCAGGCCGTCCTCAAACGCGCGCAGGCTCATGGCTAAATCCGATTCCGGCACGTCGTATACCGTCAGCATTTTGTATTTCAGCAGATCCCCCTCCAGGCGTTTTTCCAGGCGCGGCAGCACTTCTTCTTTGATTAAATATTCCGCCTCAAACGGCACCCCCGGCAAAGACACCAGCACCTTGCCCGCCCGCTCAAACCACATGCCGCTGGCGGTGCCTTTGCGGTTGCGCAGCAGAGTGCATTTTTCGGGCAGCAGGGCCTGGTTTTTGTTATATTCGTTCATATGCCCGTTGGGATAATGGGATACAAACTCTTTCACCCACCCGTACGCCTCTTCATTAAACACCAGCCGCGTGCCGAAATAATCGGCCAATGTCTTTTTGGTCAAATCGTCTTTGGTCGGGCCCAGCCCGCCGGTAAAAATAACAAGGTCTGCCTGTTGCAAGGCCGCGTCCGCCGCCGCGCGGATTTCCTGCGGCTTGTCCGAAACGGACAGCATTTTGACCGTTTCTATGCCCAGCCGCGCCAGGGCCGACGCGGCATAACGGGAGTTAGTATCCAAAATCTGGCCGAGCAAAATCTCGTCGCCGATAGTCACAATAATCGCTTTCATACTTTTATTGTAACACTTTGCCCCCGCCCCGCGGCAAAGGCTATAATATGTGTATGGATAAAAAAGAAAAGGCCGTTTCCCTGTTCAAAAGCGGCTATGGCTGCGCCCAGGCCGTACTGCTGGCGTTTGCCGACGAACTGAATATAGATGAAAACACCGCGGCCAAACTGGCCTCCTCTTTCGGCGGAGGCATGGGCCGCCTGCGCGAAGTGTGCGGGGCCGTCAGCGCGATGTTTATGATCGCCGGTCTGAAATACGGTCCGACAGATCCAAAAGACCATTCCGCCAAAACCGCACATTATGCGCTAGTGCAACAGCTGGCGGAAAAATTTAAACAGGAAAACGGCTCCATCATCTGCCGCGAACTTCTGGGGCTGACAGGCCCGCAGGGGCCGGAGCCGGACAAGCGCACTGCCCAGTACTACCAGGTGCGCCCCTGCCCCGAAAAAGTGGCCTGTGCGGCGGGCATTGTGGAAGAACTGCTTAAAGAGCGGAGCTGAACTGCGAAGTGTCAAACGCCGCATCGGCGCGCTGGCGCACGGAGCAGGCTGAGAAATATTTTTCTTCGGCGGGGATCCAGCGGGACAAAAACATGGGCAATTTTTCTTCCCCTTCCCGTTCCAAAAGGCGGGCGCGCTGGGTTTGTTCGTCCAATGTTAAAAAAATCTTATATCCGTAATACCCGTCCAGCGCGGGCAGCAGGCAGTAGGTCCCTTCCACTATATAGATTTTTTGCGGAGCGATAACCGTTTCCGCCCCCCGGCTGTCCGCATGCGCGTCATAGGGGCGGTATATTATTTCCTTCCCCTCTGCAGCGGGACGTAAAATTTCCGCTTCCAGCCGTTCACTGTCCATATGCCCGCCGGGCAAAGCCAAACGCTGCGGCGTGCGGCGCGCAAAAGGCAGATAAAAATCATCCATATGAAACACCGGCGCGCCCAGCGCTTCGCCCAGGCGGGCGGTCAGCGTGGTTTTGCCCGCGGCACAGCGCCCGTCCACCGCCGTAATAAGCGGGGCGGGAGCGTCCTGCATGCGCGCAAACAGGGTGTCTAAAATATCTTCCAGTATATACATAAAAATGCGGCGGCCCGTAAAAGAGCCGCCGCCGGGAGAAACTATTTTACTTCCACCAGTTCATATTCCATACTGCCCAGGCCGATGGCCTGCGCATGCTCCACGCATACGCGCCAGTTGGTGGCGGGGGTCAGGTCGGTGAAGTGGTCGCCGTGCGTATGTTCGCGCTCGGCCAGCAGGCTGTCCTGCATGACGCGCTGGCGGTTGACCGCATCACCGCAGGCGGTGTCCAGCGCGACGGGATCAAACGAAGCAAACATGCCGATATCGGGCACGATGGGCACGTCATTTTCGGCGTGGCAGTCGCAATACGGCGAAATATCTATGGCCAGGCTGATGTGGAAATGCGGCCGGCCGTCCAAAACCGCTTTGGTATATTCGGCCATTTTGCGGTTTAAAATATCGTTGGACTCGTCAAACGGCGGCGTGATGGCGTCCTTGGGGCAGACGCCGATGCAGCGGCCGCAGCCCACGCATTTGTCATGGTCAATGCTGGCCTTTTTGTCTTTGACGTGCGGCGCGTCATGGGCGCAAATGCGCACACAGGCCCCGCAGCCGATGCACTTTTCGGTATGCACATACGGCTTGCCCGCGCTGTGCATTTCCATTTTGCCGGCGCGCGAACCGCCGCCCATGCCGATATTTTTAATGGCGCCGCCCATACCGGCGCATTCATGGCCCTTAAAATGATTTAAGGAAATCACGATATCGGCGTCCATCAGCGCATGGCCGATTTTGGCCTCCTTGACGTACTGGCCGCCTTTGACGGGCACCAGGGTTTCGTCCGTGCCTTTCAAACCGTCGGCAATAATCACATGGCAGCCCGTGGTCTGGTGCGTAAAGCCGTTATAGGCCGCCGAATCCAAGTGGTCCAGCGCGTTTTTGCGCCCGCCCACATACAGCGTGTTGCAGTCGGTCAAAAACGGCTTGCCGCCCAGCTGTTTGACCACGTCCGCCACCGCCGTGGCGTAATTGGGCCGCAGAAAAGCCAGGTTGCCCGGTTCTCCGAAGTGTATTTTAATGGCGACAAATTTATCCTTAAAATTGATTTTCTCAATGCCCGCGGCTTTGATAAGCCGTTGGAGTTTGCTGGGCAGTCCTTCGCCCAGTTTTGTTCTCATGGTGGTAAAATATACTTTTGGTTTTGTCATGGGAACCTCCGCATTTATTATATAATCTACAAAAGAGATTTGCACGGAGCTGGAGCCCGCACCAGGAGGAATTTATGCAATACACGCGGCTGAAAAACGGACGGGAAATACCGTTAATCGGATTTGGTACATACAAGGTGGACGACCCGCATGCGGCGGCGCAAACCGTCAAAGCCGCCCTGGCCGCCGGCTACCGTCTGCTGGACACCGCCGCTTATTACGGCACGGAAGAATTCGTGGGCGAAGGCCTGCGGCAAAGCGGCCTGGCGCGCAAAGACGTATTCATCACCACCAAGGTATGGAATGACCGCCACGGCTATGATGAAACGTTAAAAGCGTTTGACGAATCTTTGCAGAAACTCGGCACCGATTATGTAGATTTGTACCTTATTCACTGGCCCAAAGAACAAAACGTGCAAACCTGGCAGGCGCTGGAAACCCTGTACAAAGAAGGCCGAGCCAAAGCCATCGGCGTATCCAATTTCAAAGAACATCACCTGGACGAAATTTTGCAGGAGGCAGACATTACCCCCATGGTCAACCAGGTGGAATATCATCCTCTTTTCCAGCAAAAAACGCTGAAAGACTACTGCGGGCGGCTGGGTATCAAACTGCAGGCTTACAGCCCGCTTATGCGCGGGGAAGCCTTAAAGCCCGCCCTTATCCAAAAGCTGGCCGACAAATATAATAAAACCCCGTCGCAAATCGTGCTGCGCTGGGACATACAGAGCGGCGTCATTCCCATACCCAAATCCGCCCATACGGCGCGTATGCGGGAAAATATTTCTGTTTTTGATTTCACGCTGGACGAAGCGGACATGGCGCAAATCGCCGCACTGGACGAAGGCAAACACCTGGGCGCAGATCCTGACAAGGTGGATTTTTAACCCATAAAAAATCCCCCTTCCAACCGGAGGATTTTTAGAGATACAAGAAGCGGGTTTTCAGCAACCCGCTTTTTTATATTTTTATTTTGCCGCCTCGGAAAAAAGCTTCTGCGCCGTATCACTCACATAATCCACCCATTTCTGTTTCAGCAAAACATAAGGTTCCGATATGTCGGCACCGGATTTTTCCATGTTTATCCCCCAGGAAAAACCTTCCGGGCCCGCATGCTGCGCCGGCAACAACTGTCTTTTGTCCTGCAAGAACGGAGAGTCTTCTCTCCATACGCCCAGATTTTTCACCGTCCCCGGGCGTGCCTGCTCCAACTGACGCAAAGCCTGCAGCAGGGCCTGCTCTGTACGGGCGTCTGCCACCTGTTGCAATAGAACCAATTCTTCCCGTAATTGCCGCAGAGGCGCTTTATCTGCAGGCAATGCCTTCCGAATCTGATTGTTCAGGCGTTTGACGCTTTCTTTCAACGGATATATTTCCTTCCCGTCCACCAACGCCCGGGCGCCCAAAGCGTCGCCGTTATAGCGCATGCGTTGCAGTATTTTGCCAAACAGTTTTTCTTGCGCGCTTCCCATTACAAACTCGGCCGGCAGCGTTTCGGGAGCAGTATACTGCAGCGGAGCTGCCGTCACAAACCAATCGGTCGGGGCTGTTTGGGGAAACTGTTTTTTAAGTTTGAGCACATCATCAAGCAATGTTCCTGAAAAACATCCGTTTACATACACATAATTGTGTACAGACCCCGTACGGGGCAAGGCAGAAAGCACCTCCGAAGCACTTATAGTCATGTAGGGATGCAGCTCTCCGTCTATCAAAATGCCTTTCCAATTGCCCTTGCGGGAAATCCCTCCGTGAACATGCACCAGCAACACATTTTCTTCCCCCGCTTTAAAATACTTCAAAGCATTGGAAATCGGCCTAAACTGCATTATTTTCGGACGGAAAAAACCCAGTGGGATTTTACGGTTCCAAACTTCCAGCGGAGGTAATTTATCTCCCCACAGAAACACCGAATTGGTTGTTGGGGCGGCATGGGGCAGAAAGCAAATTCGGTTCTGCAGCTCTAATAATTTGTCAGACTCCAGGACAGGGCTTCGGTATAAGGCACGCTGCAGAGACAGATATTCTTTTGTCTGAAACGGCGTAAAGCTCTTTTTGTCTTTTCCCAGTTCTGCCAGACGGCTCCGCAATATAGGGGCCGACGGGAAAAAATCATCGCCCCACTTCACCGCACCCTCTAGGGCAAATTCATCGCTCCATTTAATGGCGCGGGTTATTTCTCTGTCCAATGCTCCGCGCAAAACGGCCGGTGTTTTACTGCGGCTGTCCTGTAAAAAAGACAGATATCTCCTAGCCAGCTGATTACAATTATATTTACTGAACATTTTGCCGTGTTTCGCCGCCGGTTGCGCCAGAGACCAGGTTACTAAACCGGCACGTTGATTATAAAGTTCATAAAGCTGCTGAGCTGCCGAAGTTTCCCGTTCCAACCGGGCATATTGAGATAAATCCTGCAATGCCTGTCGCATAAGCGCCGGCTGTTCATACAGTTTCGCTCCGAAAACAGCTTTTTTTTGCTGCCATTTGAGTTCCAGTTCCCGCATAGTCAGAAGGTTTTGCTCTATGCCAAGGCCATAATCGCGTACCGATGTATTGGAAAGCAAATCCCGCTCCCATCCGTTTTCTCCGGCTTTTTTGCGGCGCATGGTCTGCTCCAGCAAAGCGGGTGCCGCCTGTAAATCTTTACGCACCTGTTCCGCCGCCCGCAGCTGTGCGCCCGCACGCGACAAAGCCGGAGGAGTCGGCCCGTCTTTAAACAGGGCAAACATTTCCCGCGCGGTAGCGGCCACGTAATCCACCCACGGCTGTTCCAAACGTATGAACGGAGCCATATTTACCACCGCATCCGGCTCCCAGGGTTTCAGCCCCCAGGTAAACTCCAGCGAACCGCCAAAAGCATCCACATAAGACACACGGTCCCAATACCGCATATTATGCGGGTGGGCGGTACGGAAAATATCCAGGGCCTCCATTAATTCATGATATTCAGAAGCATCGGCAATATTGAGCAGCATTTGCAAATCATCATGCAAACTTTGCAAAGCCGCTTTTTCAGCCGCAGGCGCGGCGGCCAGTTCCCGCTCCAGTTTTTGCACGCTGGCGCGCAGCGGATACACGTCCCGCCCTTTTACCCAGGCCCGCGCGGCCAGGCCGGCGCCGTTGTCGGTAATGTTTAAAAGCAGTTTATCCAGCATCCGTTCCCGCACCGACGCGCCGGAAATTTGCGCGGGCAGGGGCTTGGACGAAGCCGGCTGCAACGGAGCGGCGGCGACAAACCATTCGGTTTTTTGGGCCATAGCCGGATTTTTTTCAAACAAGGTTTTCAAATCCCGGAATACCGCCCCGCTCTGGCAACTGTGTATATATACGGAAGTGAGCGGGCTTTGCGCCGCTTCGGCGGCCGCAATTACCTTATCGGCCGAGAAGGTGGCCGCCGGACGGGTTTCCCCCGGGCGGGCCTGACGCAAAACACCTTTCCAAAGACCGTTTTGGGAAATATATCCGTGTCCGTTAAACAATAAAACATTTTCCCTGCCTTTACTGAAAAACGGCGCAATTTGCGGAAATTCCACTCCGCGGAATATTTGACTGGTCGGAAATCCGAGCGGCGTTTTACGCACCAACATGTCATATTCCCCCAATCCGTCCCCCCATATCCACAATGTATTGGGTGATTTCTGCAAAAACGGGATATTTATGGTACGAAGCTGCAACAGAGCCAGTTCATTAGGAGGCAATTCGCGCGCCCGCAGCACCGATAAAATATCCGCGGCTTCCTTTTGCTGCAAGGGGCTTAATGTTCCGCTGCGCTGCCAGTCCTGCAAACGTTTACGTAAGGCCACTTCGGAGACTTTACCCTTTTCCGGCCATGCCGCCGCGGCAGGACCGGCCAGCTCATCACTGATCTGCAAAGCGGCGTTTAATTCCTTGCTTAAAGAAGCCTTGGCGGGGCCGGCACTTTCCCCCACAGCGGCCAGTCTGTTGCGCATCAGCGCTACATATTCCCGCACCAACATATCACGTCGGGCCGGAGAAAACAAACTGTTTTCCAATGTCAGCCGCACGGCAGGCGGCAGCTCCAAAGCCGGAGCGGCGGGTAATGCGCGGTAAAATTCCAGGTCTTTTTCCAAGCGGACATAATCACGCACCGCACGCACGGCCCTGCCCATGCGCACGGGATCCTGTTTTAAGGCTGCTATCCCCGCGTCTTTCCACAGGGAAGCCAATTTTTGCATTTCCTCCACCGCAGACAGGGCAGACGGCCGCAGTTGCGCCATGTTCGGCTGCGACGCGGAAGGAGCGGACTGATCCGCCGCCAGCCGTGCGCGGCGTAACATATGAGAGGAAACCCGCCCTGACCCGTCAGGCGATCGGAGGGAAGAAGGCAAAGAAGCAGAAGGAGCCGTCTCCGCTTTCCCCGTTACAGGGCGGACGACAGGCAAAGGCTCCGCCGGATTGCGGCGTGCCGTCTGTGATACCGCCGCGCGCGGAGCGGAAACAGCGCCGGAACGGACGTCCGACACAACGGATGGCGCTCTCTCCGCTGAAGGCAGAGAAACGGCAGGAGTTCCAGTGCCACTGCGTAAAGAAGCCAGGCTTTGCACCAGCTTGTTTTTAGCCGCCCGGGCGGCAGAAGAAACCGAAAGAGAACGTATCTTTTTTAACCGTGCCGACAAAGCGGCCAAGCGCCGCGCGTCAGCCGTCACGCGGCCCGCACGCACCGCGTTTAAACCGCGTTTTAAAGACAGCCCCCATTGCACGCTTTTAACGGCTGCGGCGGGCAAAGCCAGCGTATAATAAATCCCCAAACCGATGTCCACCGCACCGGAAACTTCCCGCACTGCCCCGTAAATTTTTTGGCCGGTTGCTTTGCGTTTGTAAATATCACTGTTTCGGTCATAAGGTTTCAGGGCCGTGTCCGCCAGCTGCGGCACCGGCACTTTTTGGTTTTCCAAAAGCGTCATCTCGCCCTGCAGTTTCCAGCCCCGCGACAAAATACCTCCTTCTTCCGGCTGGAAATATTCCTGAGATAATAATGATTGGTGAATTTTCTGGCGCACTGTCTCTATTTTCTCATCCAGCTGCTGGTTATGCTCCAAGGCGGCGCGGCGGCGCGCTTCGGCCTCTTTTAATTCCGCCGCAAACACCCTGTAAAACATATTATCCAAACGCAGTTCCGTTTCGGCGTTCAAATCACCCATGACATTTTCAAAGTATAAACGGGAAACATACGCCGCTGGCGAAAGGCGCACGGCTTGCGCCGCTTTTTGCAGCGAGCTCCCCGCCCCGTCACGCGCGCCGACGTCCAAAGCTCCGGCCAAAAATGGCAAAAGGGTCTTACAGCTGACGGAAGCCAACAGCGGCCGTCCGTCTACGTTAAACGCTTTCCCGTCATCCCAGTCGTTTAACTCTGCTTCACAGCTGCCCAGCCCGTAACGCGCCAGCAGGCGCGCCGAAGCGGGCGTGGGATGTCCCTCATTATAAAGCAAACGGGCCAGTTCTTCCCAGGCGTTTCCGTCCGCCTGCCCATAGGCCGCAGGCAAAACGCCCATGGCCGTGACGTTGCCTAAATAACGGCCGTTTCTAAACTGGATTTTGTTTATCCACCATCCCGTCATAAAAACGTCTATTTTCTGCCAGAAAGTTTCGCCTTCTTTGTCCACGGCTTTGGCCAGTACGCTGTCCAAAAGAGCTTCCTGCCTCAAAAGTAACAGCGCCGCCGCACCCGCGGAAAGCTCCCGGGCGATATACGGCTGCTGCACATCCTCTTCCAGTACGCGCGCAATCAGCTGCGCCTCCTGCGGCGTTTGTGCCAGTTGGGCCATACCCTCCAGCGCATCGGCGCGGCCCTCACAGAAAATACGGTATCCTTTCCCCTGGCCGCACTGGGCTTTGCGGTTTAAAATACGGATGTACAATGTTTTTAAAACAGGCAAATGTTGACGTTCAAACAGGCGGTAGCGTTTTTGCAGGGGCAGCATATAACGCGCCGTTTCTAGCACGCTCTGGGTAACCATGGGATAATATTCGCCCGTCCGTATATATAAACTCATCAATTCGGACAAAGCCGCGCGCACCACATTCAAATCTTCTTCCGACACTTCTTCCCCGCCTGTATTTTCGGAAGCGGCAGTTTCCGCCGTAAACGCATCGCGTATTTGTTTAGCCTGGCGGTAGGGTTCGGAATTTTGGTACAGGCGCAAATCGGTCAAATTTGCCTGATGTATATTGACCTTTTCATAGGCATTGCGCGGAGAGGGATTGGGATTTTTATACAGGTCATAGGCTCCCTGTTCCCCGCGCTCGGCCACGCGGCGCAGGGTATTGGATACATGGTCCAGCCAGCCGGCTGTTTCATAAAAAGTTTTTTTGGGTTTTTCAAAGGCTCTCAGCGGCAAAACTCCCTGTAGCAACAGGGACAGGCAAAGTAATAAAGCACATATACGGCGCGTCATATTACTTAGTATAGTTTTTAGACGAAAAAAGCAACAAGGGCCCAAAGGCCCAAAGATACGGGGCTTTTGGGCCCAGATAAAATTGCTATGATAAAAGCATGACCCGTTTTATAGCGCTGCAAACTGATATCACCACCCTGAAAGCGGACGCCGTTGTCAACGCGGCCAACCGCACGCTGTTGGGCGGCGGCGGGGTGGACGGCGCCATACACCGCGCCGCGGGGCCGCGCCTGCTGGAGGCTTGCCGCGCCCTGGGCGGCTGCGAAACGGGGCAGGCCAAAATCACACCGGCATTTAATTTGCCCGCCAAATGGATTATTCATACGCCCGGGCCCGTATGGCGCGGAGGCACGCGCGGGGAAGAAAAATTGCTGGCCGCCTGTTATACCCACTCTTTGGAACTGGCGCGGGAAAAGGGCGCCCGAACCGTGGCCTTTCCGTGCATATCCACCGGCGTATACGGCTATCCGCGCGCACAGGCCGCCCAAACGGCGTTTGCTTCCGTCAGGAACTTTGTCGGGGCGCACCCGGACGCGTTTGACATCATTTATTTTGTCTGTTTCCTGCCGGAAGATTTGGCTCTGTACCAGAAACTGACGGAGAGCAAAACATGCTGAAAAGTTTCCCTCCCGTTGCGGGCCCCCAAACGCGCCTGCTGATTATAGGCAGCATGCCCGGCGAAGCCTCCCTGCGCGCGGGGGAATATTACGCCTACAAATACAACCAGTTTTGGCGCATTATTTTTGACGTGTTTGAAAACGGCCGCACACCCGAAAATTATCAGGACAAACGGCAGGTAATTTTAAAACACGGCCTGGGTCTGTGGGATACGCTGGCCGCCTGCCGGCGAGAAGGCAGTCTGGACAGCCGCATCACCCAGCAAATCCCCAACGATTTTCCCGCGCTGTTTGCCCGATACCCCGCCATACACACGCTGTTGTTTAACGGTACGGCGGCGTTTGCTTTTTACAAACGCGCCTTCGGTACGCCGGATAAAAAATTTTACCGTCTGCCTTCCACCAGCCCCGCCCATGCCTCACGTTCTTACGCGGAAAAGCTGGCCCTGTGGCGTGCGGCGCTGGAGCACAAATGAACGCAGATTATGACGTGATTATTATAGGGCTCGGTCCCGCAGGCGCTGCGCTGGCGCGCCTGCTGGCGCCGTATATGCGCGTGCTGGCCCTGGACCGCAAAACGGACTCTTCCGGCCTAAAGCCCTGCGGCGGGCTGCTGGCGCCGGACGCGCAAAAAGCGCTGGCGCGTTTTGATTTAACCCTGCCCAACGGCGTACTGGCGGACCCGCAGATTTTTTCCGTCAGCGTATTGGATTTGGACAGCGGCCTGGCCCGCCGCTACCAGCGTTTTTACATCAATATGGACCGCCATAAATTTGACCGCTGGCTGCGTTCGTTAATTCCCGCTTCCGTCCGCGTACGGGAAAACGCCGTCTGCACCCGCCTGCAAGAGCGGGAAGGCGGTTTTACCGTGCACTGGCGTGAAAAAGACATCCGGCAGGAAGCCTCCGCGCGCTATATTGTCGGTGCGGACGGAGCCTCCTCCCTGGTGCGGCAAACATTCTTCCCCGCGCGGCACATCCGCCGCTATACCGCGGTGCAGCAATGGTTTACAGACACCCGTCCTTCTCCGTCATACGGCTGCGTGTTTGACAGTCAAAACACGGACTGTTATTCCTGGTATCTGTCCAAAGACGGATACTGGATTTTCGGGGGAGCTTACCCCCAGCAAAACAGCCGCGCGCATTTTGAAAACCAGAAACAAAAACTGGCCGCACACGGTTTTGACTTTTCCCGTCCGCTCAAAACCGAAGCCTGCCAAGTGCTCCGTCCCTCGTGGGGCCAGCTGGCCGCACCGGCCCGAAACGGCGTATTTTTAACCGGAGAAGCGGCAGGCTGGGTCAGCCCCAGCTCTTTGGAAGGCATCAGCAGTGCACTGACGGGGGCCCGCCTGTTGGCGCGCGCCCTGCAAAGCCCTTCCCCCGAAAAAACCTATAACCGCCTGACGCTGCCCCTGCGCCTGAAACTGCAGGCCAAACTGCTTAAATGCCCTTTCCTGTACCGCCCGCTTTTGCGCCGGCTGGTTATGCAAAGCGGCCTGCAGGCGTTATAAGCGGCTTCTAACCTGTTTTTTGGCTTTTCACAGCTTGCCATTTTACCTAGTCTTATAATAGGGTTATGGCGGAAATACATGTATTGATTATCCTGTTTTTCGTGGCCGTGGAATCAGCCACCATTGTCCCGCCGCAGACGGACGTACTCTTGCTGGCCTTGTTTGCCACCGGACAATACCGCGCCTGGCTGCTGGTGCTGGCGGCGGTGGCGGGCAGTGTGCTGGGCGGACTGATTAACTATTATGCGGGGCGGTATATCCGCATCCTGCAGCAGAAAAAGTGGTTTCCCGTCAAACAAAAATATTTGGACAAGGCCGCACGGATTTTCCGCCGGCACGGCAAACTGACGCTGCTGCTTTGCGGGATGCCGCTTATTGGCGATGCGGTGACTCTGTGCGCAGGCATGCTGCGCGTAAATCTGCTGTGGTTTATAGGGCTGGCCGCGCTCAGCCGCGCGGCCAGATACGGGTTTCTGTGGGCATTATATGCCGGACTTTTTTGAAGATTTGCGTCCGCGTTTTTTGCCGCTTTTGGTGTGCAGAATTTTTTGCACGCGGTTCCCGCAGGTGGCGTTGGGGAAAAAGGAAATAATTTTCCAGCCGTTTTCCTTAAAATATTTCGCCACGCTGGCGGCGGCCATGGCGCCGGCGGCTTTATCGTCGCATTGGCAGGCGTCGGCCTGTTCTTTCTCTCTCATCCGTCCCCCCCGGGATATTAAGATGGAAACAACGATTTAATTAATCATTAAACATTAATTTAATGATTTTTAAACATTATATATTAATTTTCCGCCCAAAAAACAAGTCTTTTTTTATATTAGGGTGTATTTGGCGGGCAAAATATTTTTTTGCTACCATAAAATAAACAGTTTTGCCGTCAGGAGAAAATATGGAACTGGAACAAGCCATCGCACAGCGGCGCAGCGTGCGCAAATATGAAAACAAACCCGTGGAACGGGAAAAAATAAACGCCTGTCTGGAGGCCGCACGCCTGGCCCCGTCGGCCTGCAATTCCCAGCCGTGGCACTTTGTGGTGCTGGACGATCCGCAGACCAAAGAAGCCTTCTGCCGGGAAGCCTTCAGCGGCGTGTACGCCATGACAAAATGGGCGGCGGCCGCGCCGGTGATTATTGCCGTGGTGTCCGACGCGGGCAACTTTACCGCGCGCATCGGCAATTTTTTCCGCCGGACGGAATTTTACCTGGTGGACCAGGGCATCGCCTGTGAACACCTGGTGCTGCGCGCGCACGATCTGGGGCTGGGTACCTGCTGGATAGGCTGGCTCAACGGAGAAAAAGCCGCCAAATTTTTAAAACTGCCCAAAGGCAAAAAGGTGGAACATTTGATTTCGCTGGGCTACCCCGCCGAAACGCCGCAGCCGCGCCCGCGCAAAAGTTTGCAAGAAATAGTCAGCTACAACGAATATAAATAAATGACAATCCCCGCACAATGCGGGGATTTTTTATAACGGCAATTTTTCCTTAAACCACTTCACAATCCAGTCCGGCTTGTAATCTATGATTTTTTTATTGTGGCGGGTATAACTCTGCGCCGGCGCGTGGATTTGCTTGCCGCGCGGCAAAAGCGGATAGATATAATCCGTCACCACCTCAATATTGGGATACCACAGATTATGCACTTTCTTGTCTATCCAATGCTGCAGACCCAGATTCGGCAGGCCCAGCCCCGCCGAAGCGGCCCAGAAAACAGAATTGACCGCAATCACATACAGCGGGAATTTTGCTTTAAGCAAAGACAGCAAATGCCAGGTTTCGTTAATGGTAAATTTTTTAATATCTATTTCCGCGTAGGCGGGGCTGTCCGTCGGGCCGCCCTTGGTTACACTCATGACAAAATACCCTTCCGCCATTAACATTTCCGCCAGCGTTTTAATATGCGGATACACATAATTGGACCCGCGCGAGTCCAACTGCAAAAACACGATGCCTTTTTTGCCTGCGGCGCGGCGGGAAATATCCGCCAAATGCTCCGCCACCACGGGGGCGGGGTCTTTGGGAAAATACATCACGGGCGCGGGCACGTCCGCCGGCACGGGCAGGCCGAACGTTTCAAACAAACTTTTGACGCGGTGCGGCACGCGCACGCTGTAATCGTAATATACGGGCACGGCCAGGAAGCCTTCGGGAATGTTTTTAAAGGCGTCTGCGTAATTGTAATTTTTCCAAATCAGCGGGTGGCGGTATCCGTTAAAATAAAATACTTTTTCTATATGGGGGTTGCTTTGCAGCAGCTTGCCCACCAACGGGGAATTGTTGCGGTCAAACTGCGCGCCCACATAGCCGTAAAAAGGCAGGTGCGGATATTTCTTTTTTAAAGCCGCTATCATGGGCGTAGCGTACAAATAATCCCCTATGCCCATAAAGAAAATCAGCGCCAGCCCCTTTACGCTTGGGTTGGCGGCCAGGGCGGCGTCAAAATTATAATACACATGCTCATGGCGGTACAGCGGACGGGAAATGCGATACCAGGCCGCATCAAGCGGCAGGGTTTCGCGGGGCTGTTCCCCCGCCTGATATTTGCGGTCAAAACGGTACCACACCGGCGTACGGGTACGGACAAAAAAGAAAATGTTGTGCCCCAGCCAGCGCAGCGTTTCGTACAACACGCACAGCGGGCGGCGGGCACATAAAAAACGGTAAAAAGCGGTGTCTTTCATGGATTAAGTGTATCAAATATTCCGCCGTGCGCGCAGAGGTTGGATTTCCCTTACCGCTTTTCCGATAAAACTACGGGGCCCAGCGGTCCGTCACCAATAAATCGTAAACGGCACGGTTAAGCGACAGCAAATCCCGCTCCGCCTCTTCGCCCGCCGTAGAAATTTCGCCGCTCTGCACACGCGCCGTGCCTGTATGTTCCACTGTCCCGGAACTTCGTACAAACCCCAAAATACGTCCGTCCTGAGAGGTAAAAGCAAAATGCTCCGCCGTATTGTCCAAGAGGCTGTTGCCCATAGCTGCATACGGAACGGAGAGATTGACGATATCCAACACCGTAGGCAAAATATCCGCCTGGCTGCCGGTCTTATCAATCCGGTCAGCAGCAAACAACGCAGGCGCATGAATGATGAAGGGAATATGGAAACGGTCTTCAAAACTGCCGCTTTCCCCCCAGCCCAGCGTATGGTCGGCCAAAATAAAAAATACGGTGTTTTTATATTGTCCCTGTTCTTTCAGGCGTTTGATAAATTGTCCGATTGCCCAGTCCGTGTAATTTAACATATTCAAATACCCTTTGTCCGGCCCGTCCCAGGCAAAACGGGTAAAGTCCCGGTGTAAAGGCCCATACGGCGGGTGCATTGCCGCCGTAAAAAACAAAGCAAAAAACGGCTTTTGCGAATCTTTCAGTTTATCGGCCAGTGCCATCAGCCCGTCATAATCCGACACTGTGCCGGGATGTACATAATTGCCTAAAGAACGCATATCCGATTTGGAATAAATCTCTTCAAACCCCGTAATCTGCGCCACCAGCCCGACCCGGGCCGAATTCCAATCCGCAGGCTGGGCAAAAACGGTGCGGTATCCGCGCTGCGCCAGCAAACCGGCCAAACCCGTAAAACGATAACTTTCCAGCCCCAATGAAAAATACGGCAGCCCCTGCAGCTGCGCCACGCCGCTCATCACCGCACCCGCTCCGTTAATACTGCGCTGGCCCGAAGCGTAAAAACGGTCAAACACCAGGCTTTGCCGCGCCAGCCCGTCCAGCACCGGCGTCGCGCCGTACTGCGTACCTGCCAGAGCGTCCGTATAACGGTATTGCCAGCTTTCCACTAAAATAATCACAACGTTAAAATTTCTACCCTGCACATTGAATTGCTCCCGCATGCGCAGTAGCGGATAATCCGCCGATATATAATGCTGCTGCGCAGAAGCCAACAGTCTTTGCGCGCGCTTCAACGCTTCCTCCGAGGATACCGCTTCGGACACCCCCGCCGTTTTGGACGATATACTTTTGTATATGCAGAACAAACCGTTTAACGCCAAATTCCCGCGCGCCAAATTCCCGTCCTCATACGCTTCACTGACCGTCAACGGTTTAAAACGAAAGCCAAATTGCCCTCTAAACGCAAAAAACAATAATGCAGCCGTAAGCAAAATCCCCACTGTCCAACGCCAGTCCGCCCTTAAAGGAACCGCATATTGACGCCCGGCATAACGCACCGCCAACCAAATCAACACCCCGCCCAACACCGCCAGCAACGCACCCGCCCAAAAATACTGTGACGAAGCCAGGGAAGCCAGCAGTTCGGCATCATATATAGCCAGCAGAATTTCACTGCCCGTATGGCGTTTGACAAAAGAAAAATACACCAAATCCCCCGCGCAGGCCGCAGCCGCCAGCGTCCACACCGCCGCACAAAAACCCGCCGCAATTTGATAATATCTCCGGGAGTGCACCGGCAGCAAAAACGCTAAAACAAACACGCTTCCCGCAGCGGAAGCGGCACATAAATCATAGCGCATTCCCCAAGCCCAAGCGGCCCAAATATCAGCCGCCGGCATGAGGGCAAACAAATCCTGAAACGAAAAAAACAGCATAGCCCGCATTACTGAAAACAACAGCAAAAAACCCGCCAAAACCCACACGGCCAAACGAATGCGAAAATCCCGGAGGTTACGCCAAAAAAACACCAGCCCGCCGCACAACAAAACCGTTGCACACAATTTATCGGCATAAAAACAAAAAGGGGATATTTCCATAGGCGCTTCTCTCCTTATCACGGGCCGCAAAGCCCCAAAAACGCCCCGGGAGGGATTTTTCTCCCGGCCGAAGCTGAAAAAGAGGGT
>DWVB01000016.1 GCA_019120455.1 Candidatus Avelusimicrobium excrementipullorum | reverse complement strand
CGGTGATTTATGTGTCCAGCCGCGAGCTGTTTGAACTGCTGCCGCAGGAGGAGCAGGATAAACTGGTGCCGCCGGCCTGGAAACAGATAGCCACCGGCATTACCGATTTTACGCTGTCCACCCTGGACGGCTGGCTGCACAGCGATGCGGGCCGCGCCTGCGCGCTGTGGCCGCATAAGGGCGGAGCCTATCCGGGCAGCGGCAGCGCGTCAAAAGTCTATGAAGAAGCGGGCATGGACGCGCCGGCCCAGTTGCGCGCCGTCAAAGCATATTTGGCGCGGCGCAAAGAAGGCGCCTGGCGCTGACGATATTAAGGAGAATAAAATGGCAGAAGAAAAACCTTATCTAACCGGAAGAACCTATATCTTCAAATTACCCAAAGGCAAAGACTTGCTGGAGTCTTTGGCCGATTTTTGCCATGACAACCAGGTCAAATGCGGCATAGTCAGCGTGATCGGCGCGGTGGAAAACGCCACCATCAGCGTATATGACCAGTCCAAAAAGAAATATGACAAAAAGGTAATTGCCGAACCGATGGAACTGTTAAATCTGTCGGGCAATATCAGCATTCAGGACAACCGTCCCTGCGTGCATGCGCACGTCATGATGGCTAATAAAGATTATCAGGTTACCGGCGGCCACTTGCTGCCCGGCACCAAAATCTTTATCGGAGAGGCTTATATACAGGAGCTGGTGGGCGAACCGAAAGTGCGCCGTCCGGACAAAGTGACCAAAGTGGCCCTTTGGGGATAACTTGGTTTTATTGCGTATCCCGCACAATATCCTTGTGCGGGATTTTTTAAGTTATAAAAACCCCCGGAAAATCCGGGGGTTTTATGATATCTTTATCCGGCGCAAGGTTATGCCAGAAAGGTGCGTACGGGGCGGAAATCCGCGTCAAAAAGCGTAATGTCCGCGTCCATACCCGTGGCCAGAGAGCCTTTGTTTTTCAGTCCCAGCAGCCGTGCCGGATTGGCCGAAGCGCACGCCGCGGCCTGCGGCAGCGTCAGCCCGAAAGAGACCAGGTTTTTGACTCCCTGCAGCATAGTCAGGCTGGAGCCGGCTATTACCTGGTCCGAGGTGCGCCGCCAGACGCCGTCCTGGAGGATAACGTCTTCGTCATTGGCGGTAAAAGGCGGCTGCGGCTGGCCGGTGGGGCGCAGTGCGTCGGTAATCAGCACCAGGTTTTCCGGCGGTTTGACGCGCGCCAAAAAGGCCACCACGTCCGGATGTACGTGTTTGCCGTCGGCAATAATTTCGGCGGAAATTTCGGGGTGCATCAGCACGGCCCCCGCCGCACCCGGTTCGCGGTGGGAAAATTCGCGCATGGCGTTAAATGCGTGCGTGGTGTGGGTGATGCCCAAAGAAGCTCCGTGCAGAAATTCCGCATAAGTGGCGTCTGTATGGCCGGCCTGCATTAAAATATGGTGCTCTTTGCAGTATTTTACCAGCAGTTCAATGCCGTGCAGTTCAGGCGCCACGGTCATGTTGGTAATGTGCCCCTGCGCCGCGTCATACAGCCGTTCCAGCGCGGGAATGTCTATCAGGGAAATGTCCTGCGGTTTCATAACTCCGGGTTTTTTGGGAGAAATAAAAGGCCCTTCCAGATGATAGCCCAGAATATGCGCGCCCTTTTCTTTGCCAAACGCTCCCACAGTGTTTTGAATGCGCCGCAGCATATCTGCCGGCTGGCCGCAATACAGCGTGGGGCAGAAAGCCGTCACGCCGTTTTTTGCCAGCGCTTCGGACATGTACAGCAGGGCTTCTTCCGAAGCCAGCTCCGGCCCGAAACCCGCAAAGCCGTGAATATGCATGTCTATCAGACCCGCGGCGGCGTAAGCGCCTTTGGCGTCAAAAATTTCCACGCCTTCTTCCAACGCCTGCAGGCGTTCGCACGGGAATACGACGGCAATTTTTCCGTCCTTGATTTCAATGCAGTGGTCCGGCAATATTTTTTCCGCCGTTATGACGCGGGCGTTGATAATCAGCTGGTGTTTCACGGCTTCCCCCAAGGTTATAAAGTTAAAATGACGTCTTCTTCCGGCCGCTGAAGCAAAGCCTGCTCCAGCTGCTCTTTGGCCGAACCCGTCAGGGCGGACGCGGCCGCCGGATCGGCCAGCAGGGCCGCGCGCGGGTGCGTCTTTAAGGCCGTAATGGGCCATTGCTGCGTTATTTCACCCTGCGCCAGGCGCGCCACGGCTTCGGCCTTGCTCTCTCCACTGGCCAGGAACAGCAGCTCTTTGCTGTCCAGCACCGTGCCGATACCCACCGTCAGGGCGCTGGAGGGCACTTGGGCGGGGTCATTGCCAAAGAAGCGGGAATTGGCCTGTTTGGTGCTTTCTGTCAGCTCCATGACGCGCGTGCGGGAGTCAAAGGAAGAGCCCGGCTCATTAAATGCCAGGTGCCCGTTGCGGCCCACGCCGCCCAGGAACAAATCCACCCCGCCGGCTTGTTTGATGGCGGCTTCGTAGGCGTCGCATTCGGCGTGCAGGTCGGTTGCCTGGCCGTTTAAAATATGCGCGTTTTGCGGCACGATGTCCACATGGTCAAACAAATTATGCTTCATGTAATAGTGATAACTTTGGTCATGCTCCGGCGGCAGACCCACATATTCGTCCATGTTAAACGTGACAATATTTTTAAAACTCATCTTGCCATTTTTAACCAACCCCGAAAGGGCGGCGTACATGTCCACCACCGTCCCGCCCGTGGGCAGGCCCAGCACAAACGGGTCCTTTTCCCGTGCGGCCCAGCGGGCGCGAATGTAAGATGCGGCCCAGAGGCCCAAATTATGTTTTGTGATAATCAGTTTCATATTATTTCAGGTATTTTTTAATCTCATCGGAAATCAGGTCCGCTTCCGGCCCGATAATTACCTGCACCGCGCCGCCGGCGGCTTTGACTACGCCGCGCGCGCCTAAAGCCTTTAAAGCGGGGGTGTTAATCTTTTCCGCGTCTGCCACTTCCAAGCGCAAACGCGTGGCGCAGGCGTCTATGGTTTTGATATTGCTTTTCCCGCCCAGCCCGCGCAGGTATTTGGCGCCGCGGCTTTGGTCGTCCGCCGGCGGGAAATCTTCGCCCGTGACGGCAGGGGCCTGTTCCTGTACGGCGGGTGCGGCGGCGGGCGTTTCCTGTGCGGTGGGTGCGGCTTCCTGGTCGGTTTCTTCCGGCTCGCGGCCCGGGGTGGTCAGATTGAATTTGACAATCGCCCATTTAAACAGGAAATAATACACCACGCCGTACACAATGCCGACGGGGATTAAATACAGGCCGTTTTTGCCCAGGCCGTAGCTGAGCAGGTAGTCAAACAGGCCGGCGGAAAAGGTAAAGCCCAGTTTTACGTCCAGCGTGTTCATGATAACCATGGACAGCCCCGTCAGCAGGGAGTGCAATACATACAGCGGGAAAGCCAGGAACATGAATGAAAATTCAATAGGCTCGGTAATACCGGTTAAAAAAGACGTCAGCGCCATGGACAGAAGCAGGCCGCCGATGGCTTTTCTGCGTGCGGTTTTGGCCGTGGCAATCATGGCCAAACAAGCCGCCGGCAGACCGAACATCATCACGGGGAAGAAGCCCGCCATGAAAGGGCCGGCCATGGGGTCGCCCGCGAAAAAGCGCGTCAAATCCCCGTGTACGACGGTGGCCACGCCTTCTTTGATAATTTCAAAATCACCGAACTGGAACCAGACCAGGTTGTTTAAAATGTGGTGCAGACCCAGCGGAATGAGCAGGCGGTTGGCAAAGCCGTAGAAGAACAGACCGATATTGCCCGAAGTAATCGTCCAGTCGCCAAACGCGCCGATGACGCGCGCAATGGGCGGCCAGACAAAATAAGCCAGTCCGGCAATAACCAGACAGACGGCGCCCGTTACAATGGGTACAAAACGCCGTCCGCCGAAAAACGCCAGGTAAGACGGCAGCTTAATGCTTTTGTATTTGTTGTACAGCAGGCCGGCGGTAACGCCCACAATGATACCGCCCAGCACGCCCATGTCAATGCTTTCGTCCAACACGCGCAGAGATGCAGTTAGAATAACATATCCCACATACGCAGCCAAGGCGGCAGCGCCGTGGTTTTCATCGGCAAAGCCGATGGCGATACCCAAAGCGAAAATAACCGGCAGGTTGGTAAAGACCGCCTGTCCCGCTTCGGCTACGAAAGCAATGTTTAACAGGTCCGGCTGGCCCAGGCGCAGCAGAAGCCCCGCGATGGGCAATACGGCAATGGGCAGCATGAGGGCTTTGCCCAGTTTAACCAGGCCCCGCCCGAAGGGGGCCAGAAAGGTTTTTAGGGTTTGCATGTTATTCTCCTTGCGTTATATACCAAATTCTTTTTTAACCAGCGCGCGTACCTGCTGTGCGCTCTCCAGCTCACAGGCCCGGGCGGCTGCCTCGGCGCAGCGGGTTTTGTTCAGCGTGCGTACCAGCGCTTTTACCTGGGCAATGGCGTTGGCGCCTACGGCCAGTTCCGTTACGCCAAGGCCCACCAGCAACGGCACGGCCTGCAGGTCGCCCGCCATGGCGCCGCATACGGCCACGGGGCGGTTGCGCGTTTGTGCGCCGCGGCAGGTAAGGCCGATTAAATCCAGCACCGCCGGGTGCAAATGGTCCGCCCGCGCGCACAGGGTTTTATGCCCGCGGTCTATGGCCAAAGTATATTGTGTCAGGTCGTTGGTGCCCAGCGAAAAGAAATCCGCATATGCGGCAAACTGTTTGGCGCTCAGTGCGGCGGAGGGGACTTCCACCATCATGCCCACTTCCACGGGTGAAGACACGCCCAGTTTTTTCTTTTCTTCTTCAATGAGATTTTTGTAATACAAAAATTCATCGGCAAACGCCACCATGGGCAGCATGATGCGTACGCTTCCCGCCGGCTGCACGCGCAGCATGGCGCGGATTTGGGAGAGGAAAATATCGCGGTATGCTTCATAATTGCGCACGCCGCGCAGGCCCACGATGGGGTTTTCCTCCGGCGGAAGCGGCATATACGGCACGGGTTTGTCCCCGCCGACGTCCAGCGTGCGCAGGGTAACATGTTTGCCGTGCAGGGCTCCGGCAATATTTTGATAAAGCACAAACTGCCGTTCTTCGGAGGGGGGTTCATTGCCCTGGAAGAATAAAAATTCCGTGCGCACCAGCCCCAGCCCGTCGGCGCCGTTTTCCGCCGCGGCCAGCGCCTCACGCTCGTTGGAGGCATTGCCACAGACATAGACGCGCACACCGTCTTGGGTGCGGGCCGGCTCTTTGGCTTCTTTTTGGTTTTGTTCGCGTTTTTGCTGTTCCAGCGCATGCAAATCGTCCAGCTGTTTGATTTGCTCCGGCGTCGGGCGGACATATACCAGGCCTTCGGCGGCGTTTAATCCCAGCTCCGTGCCGTTTTCTATGGACAGCACGCATTCTCCCGCGCCGACTAGTGAGGGCATGCCCATATTGCGTAGTAAAATGGACACATGCGCCGTGGGGGAACCGTATGCGAGCAATACCCCGCGCACGCGTCCGCCGAACAGGGCTAAATCCGAGGGGAGCAGTTCATCGGCCACGATGATGCAGCCTTCGGGAAATTCCGGTTTTTTCACTTCTCCGCCGGTCAGTTTTAGCAGGACGCGGCGGCGCAGGTCTTTAAAATCAGCGATGCGTTCCAGCAAAAAGCGGTTTTTTGTTTTTTTCAGCACGTCAATGCTGGCGCGCACGGCTTCGTTAAACGCAAACGGCGCACTTTTGCCCAGTTTGATTTGTTCCTGCGCCTGCTGGGCCAGGAAGGGGTCCTTTAAAAGTTCCGCATGCGCCTGTAAAATCTCTTTGGCGGCTTTGCCGGGCGCGGCGGAAATTTCGGCGGAAAAATCCTTTTCCGTTTCTTTCAGCGCCGTTTGCAGGCGGGTCTGTTCTGCGGCGGCGTCCGCGGCGGTTTCTTCAAATTCCACATCGGCGGCCGTAAACAAATAGGCTTTTCCGCGCGTAACGCCGGCGCAGGCCGTCAGGGCCTTGAGCGTGGCGGGAGCGGAGAGGTCCACCGGCTGGTTACTGCACAGACAGGGATTTTGCGGCGTGCAAACTTCGGCTTCGGCTTCGCTTTCCCCCAGGCCGCTTTCCAGCAAAGAGGCCAGCTCTTCCAGCGCGCGGGGCGCATCCGGCGCGTCCGACGGCGCACGCAAAAATACTTCGCTGCCGCGTACCAGGGATAAACCCATGACCGCCACCAGGCTTTTGGCGTCGGCCGTATTTTCTCCGCAGACCAGCTGCACGGGGAAAGAGAATTTTTTTGCCGCGTCGGCCAGCCGTCCGGCGGGACGCGCGTGCAGGCCGTTTAAATTGGGAATGATGACGCGGCGCGAAGCAAGCCACTCCTGCGTCTGCGTTTGCGCGGAGGCGGCGGTTGCTTCCTGTGCGCAGGGTACGGTAAACACAATGTCCCGCCCCGCTTTGACTTCGGACAAAGAAAATTTGTTTAACTGCGCTCCGTCCGGAGAGGTGACGATTAAAATGACTAAATTGCTCGGCGCGTTTTTGGCCAAAAAATCGGGGTCAAATTCGGTAAGTTTTTGGCCCCGTTTTACTTCGTCTCCGGCTTTGACGAACGTTTTAAAACCTTTTCCCTGCAAATTGACTGTTTCCACACCCACGTGAATGAGCACTTCCAGCCCCGGGCGGGAGAGCACCACGGCGTGCAGCGCTTTGTGTACGCTGGTGACTTTGCCGTCAAACGGAGCCGCGGTAAAACCGGCGGCGGGTGCGACGGCTATGCCGTCGCCTAGCATATGTTCGCTGAAAGCCGGATCGGGCACCTGTTCCAGCGGAACCAGTCTGCCGTCTGCCGGCGCAAAAACCTGTAGGTCGGACATGAGCACTCCTGTTTAAAGAGGGTATTTTCTTTATTATAGTATTTTGCAGGTGCCTGGCAAGAGGGGGAAAATTTGAATTTCCGGTTCAAAACCTATATACTAATGAAAAGACGCAAACAGGAGAAAATTATGAAAACATTTTTAAACAGCCGTGCTTTTACCCTAGCGGAACTGATGGCCGTGGTGGTAATTATTGCTATTTTGGCGGGCATTGCCATCGGCTCTTACCGCCGTTCGGTGGACAGAGCCAAATTTGCCGACGGCCGCTCCCTGGCACATCAGGTGGCCGCCGCGCGCGACAGCTATTATTATGATCGTCTGTACAGCGGGGATACGGCTGTCATACCAACCAACTTCAGCCGGCTGCCGCTGGAACTGGACGGCGCCAGCGGAAGCACATACAACGGAGACAATTTCAAAGTTTATATCGGAAATGTCAATTATGTGCGGGCCTATGACAATGACGGCAACTACGGTATTTGCGTGTACCAAGAAGCCGGCGTGCGGGGAAAAGTGAAGGCGGAAACCTGCGTGGGACGGACTGCCAAGGGAAGAGAATTTTGCCAGAGTATGGGATATTCTTCCCCTGCGTCAAGCTGCTGAGGGAATTTAAAATCCCGCCGAAAGGCGGGATTTTTAGCATTTGGAACGATCCGGCCGGATAGGGGGTAGAACATTGGTGCTCTGCCGTCTGTTTAAAACAAATTTTAGCCGGTTCGTTTTTATAGCATCAAAAACCCCGGGTTTCCCCGGGGTTATCTTTTGTTATAGCAATTTTATTGCACGTCAATGTCCAGCTCTACGCGGCGGTTCTGCCGGCGGCCGAGCAGTGTGTCGTTGGTAGCGACGGGGTTGGCCGCGCCGTAACCGACGTAGCTGACATTTTCAGCGGGCACACCGCGTTCAATTAAAGCGTCCGCCACGGCTTTGGCGCGCCGCTGGGAAAGGTCCACGTTATAGGCCGGATCGCCCAAAGAATCCGTATATCCTTTAATGGTAATTTTGTTTTCCGGATGTCTTTTGAGCAGGCGGGCCGTGCGGTCCAGTTCTTTAAAAGAAGAAGGATCTATCTGGTCGCTGTTATGGCCGAACTGAATGGGTTTTTCATATTCCACGGTAATAATGTTCCCGCGGCGTTTGGCGCGGCCGATTTCCGCATAATGGCGTTCCTGCGCGGCGGCTCTTTCTTCCGCGGCGCGGCGAGCGGCGGCACGGCGTTCGGCCTCTGCGCGGCGGCGCGCTTCGGCGGCTCTGCGGGCGGCTTCGGCGTCCCGCTGGCTCTGCAGCTGGGTCTGGCAGGTGCCTTTGCGGCACGGGGTGCCGGTGGTTTTTCTTTCACAGTGGCAGGCCGTCAAAAATAAAGCGGCGGCGCATAACAGAGCTAATTTTTTCATCACTCCTCCTTGTTGGCTTGTAAAACGCGCCCGCCATACAGCAGGGCGGACGCGAACGTCAAATTATTTGTCCGGATACGGAAATTCTATTTCCACGCGGCGGTTTTGCTGGCGGCCTTCCGGCGTGTTGTTAGACACGATGGGCTTTTCGGAGCCATATCCTTTGGCCGTAATGTTATTTTTGTCTATCCCGCGGATTTGCAGGGCTTTGGCCACGCGGTCCGCGCGTTTTTGCGACAGGCGCAAATTGCTTTGGGCGTTGCCGCTGGAATCGGTATACCCGCGCACTTCCACCGGTACGGTGGGATTTCTCATATAGACTTTGACGGCTTCGTCAATTTGTTTATAGGAAGCGGTGGCGATTTCGTCTCCGTTCACGTCAAAAGCGATAGTGGTAAAATACATTTGCCCCACGCGGCCGGGGTCTTTCTGTCCCGTGGCACAGGCTGTTAAAAGCAAAACGCCGGCGCAGCATAAAATCAGTTTTTTCATATATAAATCTCCGTTTCTGAAACTTCCGTTTCTATTCTACAAAATTTTACAGGTTGGTACACCTTTATTGCGCATTAGTTCGCGGTACAGATTGGTAATGCTTTTGCCCAGTTTTGGGTGTACAAAATCGGGCAGCAAATAACTTAAAGGTTTTAAAACAAATTCCCGCTCGTGCAGGCGCGGGTGGGGGACAAAGAGCATGACGTCCGTGTCAAAGATGACCTGGTCATCGTAAAATAAAATATCCAGGTCTATGACGCGCGGGCCGTTTTTAAACGTCGTCACGCGGCCCAGTTTTTTTTCCAATTCTTTGAGTTTGCGCAGTAAATCCGCCGGCCGGTACGGCGTGGACAGGAGCAGCACCGTATTAACAAAGTCCGGCTGCGCGTCATACCCTTCGGGTTTGGACACGATATACGGGGCCACTTCCTTGACCTGGCCCAGAGCGGCCAGGGCTTCCACGGCGCGGTCCAGCTGCTCTTTGGGGCCGGCCTGGTTGCTGCCCAGCCCCAGTACGGCCAAAGGCATTATTCTTCTCCCCGATATTCCACCCAGCGGTCGTCCGATTCGGCTACTTTAATGGAATAAAGTTGCGGCATTTTGGCTTTGATTCGGTCGTAAATCCAAATAGCCAGCGATTCTGCCGTCGGGAACGGTAAAAAGGTGGTCAGGTCGGAGCCGTTGAGGCTTTTTTCCAAGTCGGTTTTAAACATATTGCTTATCTGGCGGAAGTCCACCAAGAAGCGTTCCTCGTTAATATCGCCGTAAAAGGTGGCTTCATAACGGAAAAGGTGTTCGTGCAGGGGCTCGGCCAGGGTGCCGTCGTGGCTGTGCATGGCGCGGAAAGAGCCCGCCTGCGTTAAATATACTTTGCTCATGTGTTTGCCTCCAGTTCCAAAAAGAAATTGACTACTTTTTTTGTTTCCCGCACGTCGTGCACGCGCAGAATGTCCGCCCCCGCGGCCAATGCAACGAAGTTGGCGCACAGCGTCTGGGTTTTGCGTTTGGGCGGTTTTTCGTTTGGCTGGCTTAAAAATTTTTTGTGTGACAGGCCTATAAGCAGCCGCACCCCCAAATCGGCAAAAGTGGCTGCATGCGCCAGCAGCTTGTAATTTTGTTCCCGCGTTTTGGCAAAGCCGAAGCCCGGGTCCACGATAATCTGGTTTTTGGACAGGCCGCAGCGCTGCGCACGGGCAATTTTGTTCATCAGAAAATCTTTGATTTCGGACAATATATCCTCGTACTGCGTCAGGGTTTGCATCGTCTGCGGGTTGCCGCGGCTGTGCATGATGACGATTTGCGCCCCGAAATCTTTGACCAGTTTAAACATGTCTTCATCGGGCGTGCCGCTGACGTCGTTAATGATGTTTACGCCGGCTTTGAGGCCTTCCAGCGCGACGGGGATTTTGAAGGTGTCCTGGGAAATGACCGCCTGCGGCCAGCGTTTGCGCGCCTGTTTAATCAGCTCCAGCGTGCGGGCCAGTTCTTCTTCTGCGGATATAGGCGTGGCACCCGGGCGGGTGGATTCGCCGCCGATGTCCAAAATATCAGCTCCGTCGTCCAAATGGCTTTGGCACTTGACCAGCAGCTTGTCTAAATTGTTTTGTGGGTCCCCATCATAAAAAGAATCCGGCGTGGCGTTGACGATGCCCATGATTTGTTTGGTCATTTTATTCCTTCCGGCGGCGGTTTGAAAGTCTGGCAAACCGAGCAAAGCGCCGTATCCCCCATTATATTCTTTTTGCGGTATTTTTGCTCCGGCTTTTATTTTTTATTTTCCGCCGCATGATGTCTGGTTGTTTTTCAGCGAAAATAGGAGCGTCTGTAAAATTACATGCCTTTTGCTTTTTCGCCGCATGATGTCTGGTTGTTTTTCAGCGAAAATAGGAGCGTCTGTAAAATTACATATCTTTTGCTTTTCCGCCGCATTTCAGCGCATTTGGTAAAATTATATTTTTTGGAAAAAGGATTTTATATGTTTGAGCGAACCGCGAGTTTATAAAATCCCCAAAAAATATAATTTTACGCGCTGTATGCGGCTAGCTTTTTTGGATACTTTTTTTGCAATGAAAAAAAGTATCATCCTACTTTATCATGTCCAAAAACTCGTTTCTTACTTCCATTTTTTTAAACGCGCCGCGTATGGCGCTGGTCACCATGACGGCGTTGTGCTTTTCTATGCCGCGCGAGCTGATGCACAAATGCTTGGCCTTGCATACCACCATCACCCCGTAGGGCTGCAGGGTTTCCATCAGGCTGTCGGCTATTTGCGCCACCAGTTTTTCCTGTATTTGCAGGCGGCGTGCGAACACTTCCACCAGGCGCGCCAGTTTGGATATGCCCAGCACGCGCCCTTTGGGCAGATAGCCGATGCTGATAGAGCCGAAAAACGGCTGCAAATGGTGCTCGCAGGTGGAATAAAATTCAATGTCTTTAAGCACCACCATTTCTTCGCAGGAGCCCTCGGTAAAAGTTTTGAGCACGTCCTGCGGGCGCATTTTATATCCGCCGAAAAGTTTATCCCAGCTGCGCAAAATGCGGTGCGGGGTTTCCAGCAGGCCTTCGCGGGACGGGTCGTCGCCGATATAGGCCAAAATTTCGCGCAGGTTTTGCAAGACTTTTTCCTGGCTTACCTTATGTTTGCCAGTTTGTGCGTTTGCAGGCTGAGTCTTAGAAAGGGATGTTGTTTGACGAGTTTTACGCATAGGTCTATATTCTCCTGTTTGTTGCTTTCGGGCTGCAGGCAAACGGCGGTGTGCGCGTTTGCATACGGGAAATATTTTTCTATTTCGCTTAAATCCGTGTCCTGCCCGACCACTATTTTAATGGCATGGGCTTTTTTAAGCATGTTTTCATGGACGTGCTTTTTGGGGGACACCACCAAAAAATCAATGTCGCTCACGTCGGCGTCCTGTGCGCCGTTGCTTTCCATGTGCACGGTCCAGCCGCGTTTTTTCAGCGTGCGGGCCAGCGGCGCAAAATCCTGCTCTGTGGGCTCCCCGCCCGTGATAATCACGTTGCGGCAGGGGTATTGCTCCAGGGCGGATATAATCTCTCCGTCCGTCATCTCTTGGCCCTGCGCGGCGGCATATTTGGTGTCACAAAAGGGGCAGTTCATGCGGCAGCCGGCCAGGCGCAGAAATACCGCCGCCATGCCGGTATGCGGCCCTTCGCCCTGCAGGGAGTAAAAAATTTCATTTACCTTCAACGACGGCCGCGGCATTTTCGTTCTCCCACAGTTCCAGCGTGCGGATTTTCAGCCCCAGGGGGTTGAGCGCGGCGGACACTTTGTCAAACAAATACGGGGCCAAATTTTCCGCCGTCGGGTTTTCCAGCAAATCGTTTAAATAACAATGGTCCGGCAGCTGGGCGTCCAGCAGGGGTTTTAACTGTTTAAAGTCCGCCACCATGCCGTCCGGTTTTACTTCGCCTTCCAGCAAAAACACCACCTTCCAGGTGTGTCCGTGCAGGTTATGGCATTCCCCGTTATAATGGGGAAGGCGGTGGGCGGAGCTGAATTTACGGATAATTTTCAGTAGCATTTTTACCTCTTTTTTTCTTCGGGCATAACGTTAAAAATCTGCTGGGTGTATATCATGAACAAAATAAATACGGCAAACAGAAAAAGCGGTACGCCCCAAAACAAATTTACCAGCCACAGCACCAGCGCCGGCCCCTGCAGCAGTGCCGCCCAGCGCAGGACGGCCCCCGCGGGCAGCGGAGAGCGTTTCCAGCCGCTCCACATATACACCACGCTGGCGGCCAGCAGAAAGGAAAAGAAAAAGAAAAATCCCAGCGCAAAGAAAGAGCCAAAAAACGCCGCCGCCTGCAAAACGGATTTAATGGAAGGGGTATATTTTTCCAATAATTGCGGGGTTACTTCGGCACTTAGCTGCGGGGGCAGGGTTTGGCTTTGCACGCCCGCTACGGAAGCGGTGTAAATCTTATTGCCGGCAATGTAAAATAATATGCGTTTATCTATAAAAGTCTGACGGGAAGGGGGGGTTTTGGCCGCCGCGTCAAACACGGCGGTAAAATCGGTGCCCGGTACGGGAACAGACAAGGCTTCCTGCGGAGAAGTCAGCACGCCTTTTTCAAAAGTCAGTTCCGGTACGGCGCGTAGGAAAACGGGCAGCTTTTCGTTGAGCTGGAAAGCGAACCAAATATTAAAGAACAGCACACCCAAAAGCAGTAAATAAAACACAAAAAAACCCGTCCGCCACGGCCCCAAAGCGCGCAGACGGTGGTAAGAGCGAAATGAAAAAACAGACTGGAAAAATATGGAAATCATACTTATACTAATAGTATATAAAAAATGTATCCGGCTCGGCCGTTTAAAAATAGCTTGACCCGTGAAACGTTTTTTGATAGATTTTTTGTGTATAAACATCTAGCAGTAAAGGGGCTTTCTATGAAAAAACTATTCTATGTCCTGCCCGGACTGTGTTTGTTTGCGGCCGGCGCAGCGGCGGAGACGATAGACTCCGTCTCGTTCAATCCGGCTCGTCTGGGCCGTTACGAAACCTTAAAAGTTTCCGACCAGCTGACCACCAAGGGCGGCATAGAAGCCAATGCGGTAACGGTGCAGTCCGGTGGGACGGTCTCCGTCAACAATGCGGGCAATTATAAGTTCCCCGTAACGGAAGTGTTGGGCAGTGTAGACATGAAAAGCACGGACTTTGAAGCGGTCACGCTCAACAGCCGGGGAACGGCTTCATTTGAGAACAAGAGCGGGAGTGCGGAGTCCAAGATAAGTACGTTAAATACGAGTACGGCGGATGTGCGGGCGAACATATTGGATTTAACGAGTGTGACGGTGCCGGAAGGCGGAAGTTTCACATTGGGAGAGAACAATATTCCGCGGCCT
>DWVB01000015.1 GCA_019120455.1 Candidatus Avelusimicrobium excrementipullorum | reverse complement strand
CAGAATAATGGCAGTTATTTAAGGGGCAAGTCGGCGCGAAGAGAGCCAAATTTGAAAAATTGTTGGTCCATACTAGGACCGGCAGCCGAAGAAGCCGTTTACAAATGCTGTTTGTAACAATTGAAAAATATGCGTCCGTAGCATGATTTTGGAAATTTGAGATGATAAGGCCCCGCCAGTTGCGCCGCCGCGTAATGGCAGTTACGTAAGGCGCAAGGAGGGGCCTTAGGGCTCAAATTTACAAAATGGTTTGCGTCCAAACGACGCCTCAACCGAAGAAGTCTTTAGCCCAGCACTTCCAGCATGGCGGGGATTACTTCATACAAATCCCCCTCCACCGCATAATGCGCCAGCTTCATAATCGGCGCGTTCGGGTCTTTGTTAATCGCCACAATCACGTCCGCGCCCGAACAGCCGGCCATATGCTGAATCTGCCCCGAAATGCCGCAGGCGATATACAGTTTGGGCTTTACCGTGCGGCCCGTCAGGCCGATTTGGCGGCGGTATTCAATCCAGCCGCTGTCCACCGGTGCGCGCGAAGCGGCCACCGCGCCGCCCAGGCGTTTGGCCAGTTTTTCCAGCAGAGCAAAGCCTTCCGGCTTGCCCAAGCCGCGGCCGCCGGCCACAATGACGTCCGTTTCGGACAAATCCAGCCCTTCGCCCTCACTTTTGACAAACTGCAAAAATTTGGCCAGCGAGGTAAACTTCCCGCCGTCAAAAGCAAATTCAATTACTTCACCCGTACGGCCCGCTTCTTTGGCGGCCTTGGGGTATGCCATGGGACGCAGGGAGCACATTTCCGGCCGCGTGTGGGCGCAGGTAATGGTGGCCATGAGGTTGCCGCCGAAGGTCGGGCGCGTGGCGTGCAGCTGCCCGTCCTCTTTATGAATCACCACTTCGGTGGCGTCGGCCGTCAGGCCCGTCCCCGCCAAAATGGCCGTCTTGGCCGAAAGGGAGCGGCCCATATTCGTGGCGGGCAGCAAAAATTTATTGGGTTTATACTGCGCAATCATGGCAGAGAGCGTCTTGGCATAGACGTCGTCCACATAATTTTCCAGCTGGGGCGCGTCGCACACATAAACGATATCGGCCCCGTGCTCAAACATATCCCGCGCAAATTTTTTCACCTCTTTGCCGAGCAGCACCGCGCAAAGTTTTTCGCCCAAATCGTCGGCCAGTTTGCGGCCGGCGTTTAACAGTTCGTAGGCCGTGGGGCTGACCTTGCCGCGGGAAACTTCCGCCAAAATCCATACGTTTTTCCACTCTTTCATAAATAGCTCTCTTGTTCAAATACGGCGGCGCCAGGGCGCACGCGCTTAAATATATTTATTTTCCTTTAACAGCTCCACCAGTTTGGCGGCTTTTTCTTTTCCGTTGGCCCCTTCCACCACGACGGCGTTGGCGTCGCGCTTGGGAGCGAAGGATTTAACCACGCGGGTCGGGCAGTTTTTCACACCCAGCTTGCCTTTGTCGGCGCCGATGTCGTCGGCGGTCCATTTGGTCACTTCGGCGCGTTTGGCGGCCATGCGGCCCTTGACGCTGCGTACGCGCGGATTGCTGATTTCTTTAACCACGCTGATAACGCACGGATACGGCAGCTCAAGCACTTCGGTGCCGTCCTCGGTCAGGCGTTCCACGGTAATGCTTTTGTCCCCCGCTTTAACCACGCGGCGCACAAAAGCGGCGTTGGGCCAGCCCAGCCAGGCGGAAATCTGCGGGCCGATGTGGCCGGTGTCGCTGTCGTTGGTCTGTTTGCCGCAGATAATCAAATCTATTTTATTTTCGGCGTTTACTTTTTCCGCCCCTTTGGACAGGGCGTAGCTGGTGGCCCAGGTGTCCGAACCGGCAAAGGCCGTGTCACCCAGCTGATACACTTTGTCGGCCCCGCGGGCGATGCTGTCACGCAGGACGTTTTCCGCCGCCGGAGGGCCCATGGTGATGACCGACACGCTGCCGCCCAGCTGTTCCTTGAGGCAGACGGCCTCTTCCAGCGCGTATTCGTCAAACGGATTCATCGCGCTTTCCACGCCGGAGCGGATCAGGCAGCCGGTGGCGGGGTCAATTTTGACATTGTCGGATTTCGGGGTTTGTTTAACGCAGGCTAAAATGTGCATGCTACTCTCCTTTGGCGGCGTATTCCTTGATTAAAGCCGCGATGATTTCGTTTTTCTGGATATGGACGGTGCCTTCGTAAATTTGGGTAATTTTGGCGTCGCGCATGTATTTCTCCAACGGGAAATCGCGCATATATGCCACGCCGCCGCAGAGGGTCACGCATTCGTCGGCCACTTCCATGGCGGTGTTGGCACAGAACAGTTTGGCCATGGCGCTGTATTTGGTCCAGCGGCCGCCTTTGATTTTTTTCAGTTCGTCATGCACCGTGGTGCCGTTTTCCAGCGCGGCTTTGACGGCGGGCAGGAACTCTTCGTCCATTTTGTGCGTCAGGGTGTACACCAGCGCACGGCCGGCCTCGGTTTTGGCGGCCAGTTCGGCCACTTTATGGGCCAGGGCCTGAAAGGTAATAATGGGCTGCCCGAACTGCTTGCGCGTGCGCAGGTACGGGATGGTTTCGTCCAGCGCGCCCTGGGCAATGCCCACGGCCTGCGCCGCCACGCCCGGGCGAGAATAGTCCAGCGTTTCCTGCACGTACAGCAGGCCGCGTCCTTCGCCGCCCAACAGGTTTTCTTTGGGCACGCGCACATTGTCAAAAATCAGCTCATACGTCGGGTTGGTGCGTATACCCATTTTTTCTTCTTTCTTGCCGAAGGTAAACCCGGGGGTGCCTTTTTCTATAACCAGCATGGAAATGCCGCGCGGCCCGCGGGAAGGGTTGGTGTTGACGATGACGGTGTAAAAATCGGCTTCTTTGCCGGTGGAAATAAAATGTTTGGTGCCGTTGACCACATAATAATCGCCGTCTTTAATGGCAGTGGTTTTTAAAGCGGTGGCGTCGGAGCCGGCTTCGGGCTCGGTCAGCGCAAAAGCCCACAGTTTTTTGCCGCTGGCCAAATCATAGCACCAGCGTTCCCGCTGCTCCGGCGTGGCGGCCAGAAACATCGGAATCGCCCCCAGCGCAGACGTACCCGGGGTCAGCGCCAGGCCCGCGCAGACGCGGGAAAGCTCTTCAAAAGCCATGGCCAGGCAGGTAATTCCCCCGCCCAAACCGCCGTATTTTTCCGGCAGCCACAGGCCGAACATGCCGCTTTTGCGGAATTCTTCATACATTTCTTTGGAAAACTGTTCCTTGGCGTCCATTTCCGCACGAAGGGGTTTAAGTTTCTTTTGCGCCAGCTCACGCGTGGCGTTTAGGGTTTCCTGCTCCATTTCATTGATAGCGTAATCCATTATTTCTTCTCTCCGGTGGAATGAAATTTGCGCCGCGCGGGGCGTTTTTTACCCCCGCGGAAATGAAAAGGTTTCTTGCCGGCGGCGCGCTTGGGCGGCACCAGGGAGCGGTACAGCTGCTCCTGGCGGCGTATCATCACGGGGACGGTAAATTCCCCGAAGTCGCGCCGGGCGATATTTTCTTTAAAACGTTCGCGCAGGCCGTTGTTGCGCAGCAGGGCTTTGATTTTTTCGGCCAGGGCGGCAATATCATTGACTTTAACCAAAAAGCCTGTGCGGTTGTCCGAAACGACTTCGCTGATGCCGTCCACATCATAGCATACGGCGGGCACGCGGTGCGCCTGCGCCTCCAGGAGCGACATAGGCACCCCTTCGCGCAAAGACGTGCTGGCGTATACGTCGGCGATAGCCAGCAGCTCGTCCGTGTCGCCGCGCCAGCCCGGGAATAAAATCTGCTTTTCTATACCCAGATGACCGGCCAGGCTGACGGCCGCAGGTTTCAGCGGGCCGTCGCCGGTATAAATAAAGTAAACGTTTTTAATCTGGCTTAATACTTTATAAGCCGCCAGCACGAAATGAATGGGATTTTTCAGCGGTTTAAAATTGGCAATAGCCAGCACGACGCGCGCCGTGGGCGGAATTTTTAAAGAAGCCTTTTTGCCCGACACGGCAAAATTGTGCGGCAGTTTACGCTCAAAGTCTATGCCGGCGCGGATAATCTCGCTGCGCACGCCGGCGCCTATGCCCAGAGAGGCCGCCTCGGCGGCGTTTTTCTTGGACACAAACACCAGCACGTTCGTCAGCGAAGCGCAGAACTTTTCGGTTTTGACGAAAAAATCAAAATGTTTTTCCCCGTGTTCTTTGGCAAAGCCGAGCCCGTGGAACGTATGCACCACCTTGGCTTTGCGCCAAAAAATACGCGCGGCCAAGCGGCCCAGAATACCGGCTTTGGGGGCGTTGGTATGCACAATGTCTGGGCGGATTTTGCGCATGAGCAAGCCCATTTGCAGTATGGCCAGCGCGTCATGGAAAAAATATTTGGCGCGCACGTCATGCTTTAACGCGGGAATAAAATGCAGGTTTTTCAGTTCGCGTTTGGCTTTTCCGTCCAAGCGTCCGCCTTTGCCTGCGGCCAGATAACATTCAAATTCGCGCTTGTCCAGGCGCTTTATCGTAGTCAGCACGCTGTTTTGCGCGCCTCCCTGGTCCAGGGCGGTAATGAGATACAAAATTTTTGTCTTTGCCATTAGTGCAACTCTCCGGTTTGGGTGTTAAGGATACGGGCATTGGGGAAATAATATTTAATGATGCCCTGGTAGTCGCTGCCGTCTTTAGCCAGCCCCGCCGCGCCGGACACGCACAGCCCCACGCCCGTGCCGGTGTCATACCCGCGCAGCAGCACGCGCTCTATGTTTTTGCCTTTATACATGGGCACAAAGTCAAAGAACGTGGAGCGCAGCGTACCCGCGCTTAACAGGTAATCCACTTCCTGCGGGGTGGCGGCGGTATAGCTGCCTTTGCTGCCTTCAAAACGCATGGTCAGCACGCGGCCCTGCGGGGACAGCTTTTGCGGCACCAGCGCGCGCAGCTTGCCGATTTCGGCGCGCTCGTTGACGCGCGCGGCGATTTCTTCTCCGTCATAAAGATAAATCCATTTCACGGCCGACCACTGCGTCGGGTTTTCCGGCGCGGAATACAAATCCGCCGGCGGATTGGAAATCATATATTTGGCCAGATTGGCGGGCGAATAGCTGTAATCGGGACGGTCTTCCGTATTAGCCACCGTGTCATAAGATACGGTGCCGCAAGAAGCGTAATACCCCAAATCCGTGCCCGAAAGCTCCAGCCCGCGCGAAGAAGCCGCCGCGGCCAGCATGGCCTGTACGGTCAGATTGATGCCTTTAAACTTAAAGTACACGTCATTATCCGTGATGTGATACGGCTTATCCGCGTTTTGCTGGGCCGCTTCTTTCAGCGCGGCGCGAAACACCACCGCCAGCGCCTGCAGGGCCGGCTCCTGGCGCATATCGCGCGCCTGCGTGGCCAGCAGACCGGGGATTAAATCTTCCAGGTTGGCTTCATTAACCAGCAATATGCCGTCTTCGGACGGAATGACCAGCAGGGAGCCTTTAAGTTCCTTGTCGCTGAAATCCGCCGAGAACAGGTCTTTTGCGGAAACATCTTTAACCAGCAGGGTTTTTTCGTCTTTGTCGGTACGGATAACAAACGGGCGGCGGGCGGAAAACTCCACATGGCCGCGCGTATCTTTAAAATCCACGCCTTTCGTCTGCGGGTTAAACTCCAGCACGCGCGTCACATAAGACGGGGATTTAAGCACTTCCCCCAGCCGCTCATCATATACGCCCATCACGCCGGAAGGCTTGACGGATACGCTTTGCAGCTGCACGGGCTGCTGCCAGCGGTCGGCATACAGGGCCATTTTGATTTTCTGCGACGGAGTGGAAGGCATGTCCTGCACAATAGGCTCGTCCAGACGCAAAAAGAACAAATAATCCTCCGGCTTGGCTTTTAAATCTTTGGCGTATTTTTCCACTTTTTTATATACGTCCTTATTTGTCGGGTCCTGGCTGTAAAGCGTGGAATAATACTGGAAAGAGGCCGTTTTGTTTTCTTTCTCCTTTTCGGACAGTTTGGCCAGCAGCTGCATGGCGGGGTAGTTGTGCCCGTCGTGATTTAAAGCCTGCTGCAAGAACACCGGCGCGAGCTTGCGCGAGTCTTTACGTTCGGAAGCGATGCGCCCCATCATATAAGCCGAAAAAGAAATCAAATACGGGTTAGACGTGTAAATATACTGGAAATCAGAGGCGGCCAGCTCGTCCTCCCCTTCAAAATAATAGGCCAGCGCGGTGCCGAGTTTGGCCGAAGAGGCATATTCAAAATCCGCCGTCAGATACAGCATATTGGCAAAAGACTGGCGCGCTTTTTTATATTTTCCGGCGGCAAACAGTGTCCAGCCGCGCGTCAGTTCAACAAAGGGGTCTTCGGGGGCCAGGGAGGCGGCTTTATCTATATATGCCAGCGCCTGCTTGACCAGCCCGCGCTGCAAAGAAAGAATAGAAAGCTCCAAATTGGCGCGCGCGGCTACGGCGGGATCTTCGGAATTTTCAAACGCTTTATAAGAAAAATAACATTCGTCCGGCTCTCCGGCGGCGCATTTTTCGGCCACGGCGGCCAGCTCCGCAGGCTGGCTGTAGTCCATCACAGTCGTGTGCAATATACGGTCACTAAGCTGCAGGTTCAAGCGTGTCACTACCGAACTTTTAGTCACGGTGCCGGCGGCATGCTGCCCTTCGGGCGCGGTGCTCTGCTCGGCATAGGTGGCGCTGCCGATGACCTCCGCCTCTGGGACGGACGCCGTCTGTTCCGGTTCTTGGGCCGCCAAAACGGAAACCGCAAACACGGCCGCAAAAGCAACCATAATGCTGTATTTTCTCATATACAAATTATAACAAATTGAAAGGTGGGACCAAAAAGAAAAAGTTAGAAAGTTTTAGCCACAAACAAAGCCCCCTGCAGGGCCGCAGAAGAAGCGTAATGAAACAAAAAATCAAAATCCGTTTGGGGCATATATAACAGCCGCACAGACAGCACACCGCGCCAGCCGCGGCCCATGTGCAGCCCCGTGCCCGTGCCGATAAAAAAGACTGAAGACGTCAGCCGCTGGTCCGCAAAAGCCAGCTCCAGTTTCCACTCCGTACGCAGGCGGCCTGCGCCGCCCTCCAGCCACAGCCCGGGGGAGGTGTCCGGCGTCAGGTCCCAGCGGGCCGAAACATACAACGCACGCTGGCTGACAGAATCCGTAAACGGAATGTGTGAAGCGGTTTGCGGCAGATACTGCCCTTCCAACCCCACGGCCAGCCGCGGCAGTACGCGCAGGCGCAGGCCGCCGGCCAGCCCGTAAAAAGCGCTGGACACCTGGTCGCCCCTGTCGTCTTTTAACGGTTGGAGGGAAAGCACGGGACCGGCATAAATTTCCCACCGCGGATATACGGAGTTCTCTTTCCGCTCGGAAGATGAAATGTTTGAAGAAGGACTATGTACGGAGTAAATTTGCGCAAATGCACCTTGTGCATACAGCACAAAAAAACACGCGGCGGCGAGCAAAAGACCGTCTCTTATCCGGGGGTGACTGTCCATGATTTAAAATTTTAGTAAAGAAGCCCCCTTTGCCCCCATATGCCGTTTCATATAAAACAAAAAAAATAAAAGATTAGATAAACGTGAAACTCCCCGGGCTTACGCCCGGGGTTTCTGTTGTTTCAAAATCTCAGCTTCGCTTGATTTTGCCCGCCGCTAACAGACAAAAGAAAACTCCGTTTTCTTGCGGCGGGATTTGCATT